>JBFIWG010000295.1:0-4391 GCA_041606495.1 Nocardioidaceae bacterium | reverse complement strand
CGGCGGGCCGACGCCTGGGAGCGGGTGACGATCGCGTCGCTGTGCCCGGAGGAGAACCGGCGGATGTGCGCGATCGCCGCCTCGAGATCGGGTACGACGGCCGCCGAGATGTCGAGCGAAAGGTACTCCGCCGCGAAGTCGTCGTCGGTGGCCTCGACCACCCCGTCGAACTTCGCGAAGGCAGCGTCGCCGTGGATCGTGACGCCGGCCTCCTGCAGCGCGCGGACCACCTTTGGCACGAACGCTTCAGCCGCCGACTCGTGCACGAGCAGCGACTCGGCGGCGTTGCACACCGAGGGCCGGTGCGTCTTGGCGTTGAGCACGATCGACAGCGCCTGGTCGAGGTCGGCGTCCTCGTCGACGTACACGTGGCAGTTGCCGACGCCGGTCTCGATGACGGGCACCGTCGACTCGTCCACCACGGAACGGATCAGGCCGGCGCCACCGCGCGGGATGAGCACGTCGACCAGCCCGCGGGCCCGCATCAGCGCCTTGGCCGGCTCGTGCCCCTCACCGGGGACCAGCTGGACTACGTCCGCCGGCAGGCCCGACCCCGCCGCGGCCTCCCGCAGCACCGAGACGATGGCGGTGTTGGACCGGAGCGCGGTCGAGGAGCCGCGCAACAGCACGGCGTTGCCGGCCTTGAGGCAGATCCCCGCCGCGTCGGCGGTGACGTTGGGCCGGGCCTCGTAGATGAACCCGATCACGCCGAACGGCACCCGCACCTGCCGCAGCTCGAGCCCGTTGGCCAGGGTGGACCCGCGCACGACCTCGCCGACCGGGTCGGGCAGACCGGCGACCTGGCGCAGCCCGTCGGCCATCCCCGCGATCCGGGACTCGTCGAGCCGGAGCCGGTCGAGCATCGCCGCCGGCGTGCCCGAGGCCTCGGCGGCCGCAACGTCCTCCTGGTTCGCGGCGAGCACGTCGTCGGTCGCAGCCACCAGCGCATCGGCCATGGCCAGCAGCGCGGCGTCCTTGCGAGCACGGGTGGTGACGGCGAGCTCGGTCGCTGCCTCGCGGGCACGCTGGGCAGCGCCGGCGACGGCCGCCTCGATGCCAGCGGTCTTGTCAGTCATGGCTTCAGCCTATGTCGCTGACAGCTCAGAACGGCAGCGGCGTCACGTCTTGCAGGTCGACGATCACGGAGTACTCCAGGCTACGGCTCTGGAAGACCTCGCGCTCGAGGACCTCGAGGCCCACGACCTCCCAGCGGGGCAGCCCCGCGGAGTCGCGGTACTCGTTCCACACCCTCAGCGCCAGCGAGGAGGCGTCGAGAAGGCTCTCCGCCTCTTCCCAGTACTGGATCTCTGCGCGCCCGCCGGAGTACTTCAGCGAGTGCAGGAACGGCCTCTGGTCGCTGAGCCGACGAAGCGCGTTCCGAACGATGGCGGGCTCCACTGCGTTACCTGCCACGGTCACAGTCACGTGCCACAGCCGTACTTGCTCGCCCACAGGTCACCTCTTCACAGGTCCCGAAACCACCGAAGCCCTAAGTCTTGCGTGGTCGCTCTCATGGGTCAGTGGAATGCCGAAATGTCTCCGACATTCTCTCAGTCGCGCAGCAGGACCAGGTCGTCGCGGTGCACCACTTCGCGCTCGTACGACGAGCCGAGCTCGCGGGCCAGCTCGTGCGTCGACCGGCCGAGCAGACCGGGCAGCTCGTCGGAGTCGTAGTTCACCAGGCCGCGGGCGACCGCCGTACCGTCCGGGTCGACCAGGTCCACTGGCTCACCCCCGATGAACGACCCGGCAACCCGGGTGATCCCCGCCGGCAGCAGGGATGCCCGCCGCTCCGTGACCGCGCGAACGGCCCCGGCGTCGAGGAAGATCTGCCCCTTGGGCTCGGTGGCGTGGGCGAGCCACAGCAACCGGGTAGGGCGCCGGCGCCCCGTGGGGTGGAACATCGTGCCCACCTGCTCCCCCTTCACCGCGGCCTCCGCCTGGTCCGCCGAGGTGAGCACGACGGGGATGCCGGCGCCGGTGGCGATCTTCGCCGCCTCGACCTTGGTCTGCATCCCTCCGGTGCCGACCCCTGCCGACCCGGTCCGGCCGATCTGCACGCCGTGCAGGTCGGCGTCCGAGGAGATGTCGCTGAGCAGGCTTGCCCCGGGTCGGGTCGGGTTGCCGTCGTAGAGGCCCTGGACGTCGGAGAGCAACAGCAGTAGGTCGGCGTGCACGAGGTGGGCCGACAGCGCCGCCAGCCGGTCGTTGTCGCCGAAGCGGATCTCGGAGGTGGCGACGGTGTCGTTCTCGTTGACGATGGGGACCACGCCGAGCTCCAGGAGCTTGGCGAAGGTGCGGTAGGCGTTGCGGTAGTGGCTGCGGCGGGTCACGTCGTCCAGGGTCAGGAGGACCTGTCCCACGCCGAGCCCGTGCCGGGCGAACTCCTCGGTGTACCGGTGCACCAGGAGACCCTGGCCCACCGACGCCGCCGCCTGCTGGGTGGCCAGGTCACGGGGTCGCCGGCGCAGGCCGAGCGGTGACAGCCCGGCCGCGATGGCTCCGGAGGAGACCAGGACGACCTCGGCGCCGCGTGCGCGCAGCGACGCCAGCGTGTCGACCAGCGAGCGGACCCGTGCCGGATCGATGCCTCCTTCGGCGGTGGTGAGGGAGGAGGATCCCACCTTCACCACGATCCGGGAGGCACTCGCTACGTCGGCGCGGGTCTTCGCGGTCACTCGTTCTCGTCCGTGTCCTGTCCGGGGTCGTTCTCGTCCCAGCCGAAGTCCGGCTGGCGGGGCGTGTCGGACTCCGAGGCGTCGGTGTCGTGGGCGCCGGTGTGACGACGGGCAACGTCGGCACGCGACTCCCCCTCGGCCCGGTCTCCGAACGCCTCGTCGATCGCACGGCGGCGCTGGGCCGCGGGGCGCGACTCCTCGAACCGCTGGTCCTCGCCACGACGGCTGAGCAGCTCCGCACCGGCGTTCATCATCGGGCGGAAGTCGAAGACGACAGCGTTCTTCACGTCGCCGATGAGGACGGTGTCGCCCTCCTCGGCCCCGAGCTGGAGCAGCCGCTCCTCGACGCCGAGCCGGTTGAGCCGGTCGGCCAGGAAGCCGACGGCCTCGTCGTTGCTGAAGTCCGTCTGCCGGACCCAGCGCTCGGGCTTCTCCCCGCGCACGCGCCAACCCTCGCCGGTCTCCTTGATGGTGAACTCCGGTCCGCCCGAGGTCCCGGTCGGCCGGATCACGATGCGGGCCGGCTCGACCACCGGCTTCTCCCGGCGGCTCCGCAGCACGAGCTCAGCCATGGCGAACGACAGCTCACGCAGGCCCTCGTGGCTGGCGGCTGACACCGGAATGACGGTGAGGCCGCGCTCGGCGAAGTCGGGGGTGACGATGTCGGCGAGATCGCGCCCGTCGGGCACGTCGACCTTGTTCAGCACGATCAGGCGGGGGCGGTCCTCGAGTCCGCCGTACCGGCCCAGCTCGCGCTCGATCACGTCGAGGTCGGAGATCGGGTCCCGCCCGGGCTCCATGGTCGCGGTATCGATCACGTGCACCAGCGCGGCGCAGCGTTCGACGTGACGAAGGAAGTCGTGGCCCAGGCCGCGGCCCTCGCTGGCGCCCTCGATCAACCCAGGTACGTCGGCGACGGTGAACGTTGTCTCGCCCGCCGTCACGACGCCGAGGTTCGGCACCAGGGTCGTGAACGGGTAGTCGGCGATCTTCGGACGTGCCCGCGAGAGCGAGGCGATCAGACTGGACTTGCCCGCGCTGGGGAAGCCGACGAGGCCGATGTCGGCGACGACCTTCATCTCCAGCGTGATCTGCCGGTCCTCACCCGGCTCACCGAGGAGGGCGAAACCGGGGGCCTTGCGCTTGGAGGAGGCGAGCGCCGCGTTGCCGAGGCCGCCGCGACCACCCTGCGCGACGACCATCTCGGTCCCGGCTCCGACGAGGTCGGCCAGGACGTTCCCCTCCTCGTCGCTGACCACGGTCCCGTCCGGAACCGGCAGGACCAGGTCCTCGCCGTGGGCGCCGTTGCGGTGACCGCCGGCCCCGTGTCCGCCGTGCTGGGCCCGGCGATGCGCGTTGTGGTGGAAGTCGATCAGCGTGGTGACGTCGGGGTCGACCCGCAGGATCACGCTGCCGCCCGGGCCACCGTTGCCGCCGTCGGGGCCACCGAGGGGCTTGAACTTCTCCCGGTGCACCGAGGCGACACCGTTACCCCCGCGTCCGGCGGTGACCTGAAGCACCACCTGGTCGACGAACGTGGGCACTGCCATGGGTGTGACCTTTCGGAGAAGTCAGCCGGGACGAACTCTTTGCTCGACACCCGACTCTAGAAGGAAATGCTCGAGGGGCGCCCCGCAGTCTCGCGGAACGCCCCTCGGAAAGCCTGTGCAGCTAGTCGTTCACTCAGCCGTCGGGATGATGTTCACGACGCGG
>JBFIWG010000294.1:0-4400 GCA_041606495.1 Nocardioidaceae bacterium | reverse complement strand
TCTCACTGCGCCGTACAAGGGTGCGGTGAGCGCAGCCACCAGGTCGGCGACCGTCTCCCGAAGCTCCTCGCGCGGCACCACGACCGTGGCCAGACCGATCTCACGGGCCTCGTCCGCGCCGACCGAACGTCCGGTGGCACAGAGCTCGAGTGCTCGTGAGTAGCCAACAAGATCGACCAGAGGTTTTGTTCCCGAAAGGTCGGGGACCAGGCCGAGCAGCGGCTCGCGCATCGAGAACGACACGTCGTCGGCGACCACCCGCAGGTCGCAGGCCAGGGCCAGCTGGAAGCCGGCACCGATCGCGTGCCCGTGGACGGCGGCCACCGAGATGAGGTCGCTGCGCCTGAGCCAGGTGAATCCCTGCTGGTAGCTGGCGAGAACTTCCGCCAGCTCACCGTCCGGCATGTCCAGCAGCTTGAGCAGCGACTCCCCGTCGACGCCCTCCGGGGTCAGCATCCGTCGGTCCAGCCCGGACGAGAAGCTCGAACCCTCGCCCTGCACCACCACGACCCGGATCTCCGGACCGAGCGAGGCCCCGATGGCGTGCAACGCAAGCCACGTCGCGGGGGTCTGGGAGTTCTTGGTCTCCCGCCGGGTCAGCGTGATGGTCGCGACCTTGCCGTTGACCTCGAGGGCAAGGCCGGCATTGCGCAGGACATCTGGCTCCAAAGCGTGGCTCGTCATGGGCGCAGCCTAGCCAGACCCGCGCGTCCCGCGTCAGGCCAGCGCGATCAGGTCCTGGTAGTCGGCATTCCACAGGTCCTCGACCCCATCGGGCAGGATCAGCACCCGGTCCGGCTCGAGGGCAGAGACGGCACCCTCGTCGTGGGTGACCAGGATGATCGCGCCCTGGTAGGTGCGGATCGCGGCCAGAACCTCCTCCCGGGAGGCCGGGTCAAGGTTGTTCGTCGGCTCGTCGAGGAGCAGCACGTTGGCGCTGGAGACCACCAGGATCGCCAGCGCCAGGCGGGTCTTCTCCCCACCGGACAGCACGCCGGCCGGCTTGGTCGCGTCGTCACCGCTGAACAGGAACGAGCCCAGCACGCTGCGGGCCTCGGTGTCGGTGAGCTGCGGCGCGGACGTGCGGAGGTTCTCCAGCACGGTCCGACTGGTGTCGAGGGTCTCGTGCTCCTGGGCGTAGTAGCCGAGCTTCAGTCCGTGGCCCGGTTGGACGACACCGGTGTCGGCCTGGTCGACCCCGGCCAGGATCCGCAGCAGGGTGGTCTTGCCTGCGCCGTTGAGCCCCAGGATCACCACGCGGCTTCCCCGGTCGATCGCGAGGTCGACGTCGGTGAACACCTCGAGCGACCCGTATGACTTCGACAGCTCGCGCGCTGTGAGCGGCGTCTTGCCGCACGGCGCCGGAGCTGGGAACTTGATCTTCGCGACCCGGTCGGCCCTGCGCTCGCCCTCGACGCCCTCCATCAGCCGCTCGGCGCGCTTCATCATGGACTGGGCGGCCTGCGCCTTCGTCGCCTTGGCGCGCATCTTGTTGGCCTGGTCCATCAGGGTGTTGGCCTTGCGCTCGGCGTTCTGACGCTCCCGCTTGCGACGCCGCTCGTCGGTCTCGCGCTGCTCGAGGTAGGACTTCCAGCCCATGTTGTAGACGTCGATCTCGGCCCGGTTCGCGTCGAGGTGGAGCACCTTGTTGACGCACGACTCGAGCAGCCCCACGTCGTGGCTGATCACGATCAGTCCGCCCTTGTGGGCCTTGAGGAACTCGCGCAGCCACACGATCGAGTCCGCGTCGAGGTGGTTGGTCGGCTCGTCCAGCAGCAGCGTCTCGGCGCCGGAGAACAGGATCCGGGCGAGCTCGACACGGCGTCGCTGGCCGCCGGACAGGGTACGCAGCGGCTGCTTGAGGATCCGGTCCTCGATGTTCAGGCTCGAGGCGATCTGCGCGGCCTCGGCCTCGGCGGAGTACCCGCCACCGGCGTGCAGCTCGGTGTCGGCCCGCTCGTAGCGCTTCATCCCACGCTCACGACGGTCGGGGTCGTCGGAGGCCATGTCCTCCTCGGCCTGCCGCATCCGGCGTACGACGTCGTCGAGACCGCGCGCGGAAAGAATGCGGTCCTTCGCGAGCACGTCCGGGTCGCCCGTCCGCGGGTCCTGGGGCAGGTACCCGACCTCGCCGGTCCGGGTCACCTTGCCGGCCGCGGGCAGCGCCTCACCGGAGAGGATCTTGGTGAGCGTGGTCTTGCCCGCTCCGTTCCGACCGACCAGCCCGACCTTGTCCCCGGCGGCGATGCGGAACGACACGTTCTCCATGAGCAGGCGCGCGCCGGCGCGGACCTCGAGCTGGTGTGCGGTGATCATGAGACGTGGACGATCCTTGGTTGTCAGACAATGAGCACGACGCAGGCGCTGCAACGATGCAGTGAACGGGGCGTCGGTGGGTACAGGGCAGCGACGGAGCCGGTCAGTCCGCTGCGCCCGTCATGCGCACTAGTCTACGCAGCCTGGTTGCACCCTCGCGTCCGCGGTGGGGCGGCCCACCGTCGTACGAAGGGATGTCGATGCGGTTCAACTCCAAGGCACGCCTGGACCGGAGCCAGGTCCAGAACCGACGCGGCTCCGGCGGCGGCAGCTTCTCCGGCGGCTTTCCGAGCAGCGGTGGCGGTGGGCTGAAGGTCGGCGGCGGCATCGGCGGCGTGATCGTCGTCATCCTGGTCGTGGTGCTCAGCCAGTACCTCGGTGGGAACGGCAGCCCGGCGGGCCCGCTCAGCGAAGGTGGTCCGGTCTCGACCGGCAGCGGCGAGCTCTCTCACTGCCGGACCGGCGCTGACGCCAACAAGGACCCCGACTGCGCACGACTGGCTCTGGTCAACTCGATCCAGGCGTTCTGGACCCAGGCACTGCCAGCCCAGAGCGAGCGGCGGTACGCCGAGGCCGACACGGTGATCTTCTCCGACCAGGTGTCGACCCGCTGCGGCGGCGCCACGTCCGAGGTCGGGCCGTTCTACTGCCCCGCCGACCGTCAGATCTACCTCGACACCACCTTCTTCGAGGACATGCTCGAGCGACAGCTCGGCGGCAGCGGGGGCGACTTCGCCGAGGCCTACGTCCTCGCTCACGAGTACGGCCACCATGTGCAGAACCTGCTCGGCATCATGGGCCAGGTGCGCACCCAGCAGGGACCGGAAAGCGACGCGGTCCGGCTCGAGCTGCAGGCCGACTGCCTGGCCGGCATGTGGTCCCGTCACGCGACACAGACCGAGGACGGCAACGGGCAGGTCCTGATCGAGGAGCTCACCCAGCAGGACATCGAGGAGGCCCTCGACGCCGCGCGTGCCGTCGGTGACGACCGGATCCAGAAGCGGTCGTCGGGGCGCGTGGACCCGGATGCCTGGACGCACGGGTCCGCAGAGCAGCGGATGCGCTGGTTCATGGTTGGCCGGGAGCAGGGCAGCCTGGGGGCCTGCGACACGTTCGCGGCCAACCGCCTCTGAGGCTTTCCGCTCGGGGTCTGGACCGGGGACACAGTGACCGTGCGGCCTCCCTAGAATCGGCTCACCCTGCTCACCTGCACGAAAGGCCGCGGCCCTTGTCCGGTTCGACCGTATCCAGCCCCGCTCGCAACCTCGCCCTGGTGGCGATCTTCGCCGGTTTCGTGGCGGCGCTCGGGATCATCCCGGCCTTCCAGCCGCCCGGCTTCAGCGTGCCGATCACCGCACAGTCCCTCGGCGTGATGCTGGCCGGTGCGATCCTCGGTGCCCGCAAGGGTGCGGCCGCTCTGGTGGTCTTCCTCGTGCTCGTGGCCGTGGGGCTGCCACTGCTCGCGGGCGGTCGTGGAGGCCTTGGCATGTTCGTCACCCCCAGCGTCGGGTTCCTGCTCGCCTGGCCGGTCACGGCCTACGTCATCGGCTGGCTGACCGAGCGCGGCGGTCCGTCGTACCGGCTTCCTTGGGGCATCGTCGCAAACGTCATCGGCGGCATCGTGGTCCTCTACGCCGGCGGCATCGTGGGCATGGCCGCGGTGACCGGCATTTCGTTGTGGGCTGCCACGGCGCTGACCTGGATCTACCTCCCCGGCGACCTGATCAAGGTGGTCCTCGCCGCCCTGATCGCACGCGGCGTGCACGCGGCGTACCCGGGTCTGATCGCGGCTCGGCGGGACCGGGCGAAGGACGAGTCGACTGTCTGAGCGGGTCTGCGACGTTGCGGCGGCCGAGGACCCGGTCGCGGCGACCCTGACCGCTCTCGACCACGGAGACCGGCTGGTCCTGCGCACCTCCGGCAGCACGGGCGCGCCGCGCGCAGTGGTGCGGACGGCGGGCTCCTGGGCCAGGTCGTTCCCCTACGTGTCCGATCTCCTCGGTCTCGGCACCTCCTCACGAGTCTGGGTGCCCGGCCCGTTGGGCGCGACGATGAACCTCTTCGGAGCCGTGCACGCGGTCCAC
>JBFIWG010000293.1:0-4513 GCA_041606495.1 Nocardioidaceae bacterium | reverse complement strand
GGCGGACCGATCGCGGCGGCGATGCCGCCCAGCCCGGCCCACTGGCCGATCATCCGACCGCGCTCCGCGGGCGGGAACGAGCCCTGGATGATCGAGAGGCTGCCGGGCGTCATCAGGGCGCCACCGACACCCTGCACCAGGCGAGCCAGGATCAGCTGCTCAGGAGTGCGGGCCAGCGCGCACAGCGTCGAGGCCACGCCGAACCAGATCACGCCGGCCAGGAAGACCCGTCGCCTGCCCAGTCGGTCGCCGAGCGCGCCCGCGACGAGGATCAGCGAGGCCAGGGTGAGCAGGTAGGCGTTCACGACCCACTGCAGCTCGGACACCGAGGCATCGAGGTCCGCCCCCAACCGCCGCAGGGCCACGTTGACGACGGTGCCGTCCAGCATCGCCATCCCGGAGCCGAGCACCGCGGCCGCCAGGACCCAGCGCCCCGCTGCAGTGCCGGCCCGGACGAACGGCTCGCCGGTGCCCTGGCAGGCGACCTGTCGGGGCGCCGGGGTGCTCATGTCACCGACCGGACTCGACGATCAGGCGCGAGTAGCGCACCTCGATCGGATGCGGCGGCCAGGGGGCCTCCCGCTCGTCGGACGTGGGGCGCCAGCCAAGGTAGGTGTAGAGGCGCTGGGCACGGTGGTTCTCGCGCAGGCACCACAGCTCGGCGGCCGTACATCCGCGCAGGTCCATGGCGTGCAGAACGGTGTCGATGGCCTCGGTGGCCAGGCCCTTGCCCCAGTGATCGGGCCGCACGGCCAGGTGGCGCAGGGAACGGTCGTCGAACGCGGCGTACGCGATCAGCCCGTCACCGACCGGGTCGTCGACGACCAGCACCGTGGCCTCCGGATCGTCGAGGACCAGCCGCCAGCGGGCCAGCACGTCGTCGTCGGGGAAGGGGTACCGCTCCGGGGGGAAGACATGAGCGAGCGCGGCACGGTTGGCGGTCCGTTCGAGGTCGCGCAGCGCGATCAGGTCCGCTTCGGTGGCTTCCCGGAACATTCGACCATCGTCGCACCACCGAGGTCGGCGCACCATGCGCGGCCGACGCGCCAACAAAAAGTCAGTCTTGACTGTTTGTTGAGTCGTCGGACACGATGGCTCGGTGACCTCGACCGCGACGAACCGCGTCCCTCAGGAGGAGCGGACCAGGGCGATGCGTCAGCGCCTGCTGGAGGCCACGGTCGAGCTCCTCGTCGAGCGGGGCTGGAGCGGTACGTCGACCACGCTCGTGTCCAAGCGAGCGGGTGTCTCTCGCGGTGCTCAGCTGCACCACTTCCCGACCAAGAACGACCTCGTGCTTGCGGCGGTCGGCCACCTCAGCGAGGTGCGCAGCGAGGAGCTGGCCTCGGCGGCGACCCGGCTGCCCCGCGGCAAGCGCCGGACCCGCGCGGTCCTCGAGATGCTCGCGGAGCACTTCACCAGTCCGGTGTTCACCGCGGCGCTGGAGCTGTGGGTCGCGGCGCGCACCGACGCGACCCTGCACGCCGCAGTCGGGCCTCTCGAGCACCGGATCGGCCGGGACATCCATCGCCGCACCGTCGAGCTGCTCGGTGTCGACGAGAGCCGGCCCGGCAACCGTGAGCTGGTGCAGGCGACCCTGGACCTCGTCCGCGGACTCGGCCTGGCGAACACGATCACCGACGACGCCAAGCGCCGCAAGCGAATCCTCGACCAGTGGGCGCGCACCCTCGACGCCCAGCTGCGCGCGACCGATGCGGGGGAGCGATGACACCGCTGGAGCGGGTGCTCGACGACCTCGCCGCCGAGGGGGAGGCCCTTGACGCGTTGGTGGCGCCGCTGGACGCACACCAGTGGGCGCTCCCCACGCCGGCCGCCGGTTGGGACGTGGCGCACCAGATCGCTCACCTCGCGTGGACCGACGAGGTGTCCGTGGTTGCGGCCACCGACCGCGAGGCCTGGGAGGCCCAGGTCCGCGCCGCCCACAACGACCCGGCCGGGTTCGTCGACGCCGCGGCCGCCGCCGGCGCGACAGCCGATCCCGCAGACCTCCTGGCCCGCTGGCGCTCGAGTCGCGCTGCCCTGGCCAAGGCCCTGCTGGACCGCCCCGCCGGTGAGAAGCTGCCGTGGTTCGGTCCGCCGATGAGCGCCACCTCGATGGCCACCGCACGGTTCATGGAGACCTGGGCGCACGGCCTGGACGTCGCGGACGCGCTGGGTGTCCAGGTCGGACCCAGCGACAGGATCAGGCACGTGGTCCATCTCGGCATCCGCACCCGCGACTTCGCGTTCAAGGTGCACGGGCCCGCGCCGCCCGTCGAGGAGTTCCGGGTCGAGCTCGTCGCGCCGAGCGGTGAGGTGTGGTGCCACGGTCCCGAGGACGCGGCGCAGGCGGTGCGCGGGCCGGCGTACGACTTCTGTCTGCTGGTCACCCAGCGCCGCCACCGCGACGACCTCGACCTGACCGCGACCGGCGCCGACGCGGACCGGTGGCTCGACATCGCACAGGCCTTCGCCGGTCCGCCGGGCAACGGGCGTCGGCCGCAGCACCGGAGCGTGACGTGACCGGGACGGGTGAGGTGCTCCGCGTCGGCAACGCCAGCGGCTTCTACGGCGACCGGCTCTCGGCGATGCGCGAGATGCTCGAGGGCGGCGAGCTCGACGTGCTGACGGGCGACTACCTCGCCGAGCTGACCATGCTGATCCTGGGTCGGGACCGGATGAAGGACCCGGGGCTCGGCTACGCCCGCACGTTCCTGCGGCAGGCCGAGGACTGCATGGGCCTGGCCCTCGACCGCGGCGTGAAGCTGGTGGCCAACGCCGGGGGGCTCAACCCCGCGGGCCTGGCCGACAGGCTGCGGGAGGTCGCCGACCGGCTCGGGCTGAGCCCCAGGATCTCCTACGTGCACGGCGATGACCTGCTCGACCGTGCAGAGGAGCTCGGGCTCGGCCGACCGCTAACGGCGAACGCCTACCTCGGTGCGTTCGGGATCGCGGCGGCGCTCGGCCGGGGCGCCGACATCGTGGTCACCGGCCGGGTCACCGACGCCTCGCTGGTGGTCGGACCCGCTGCAGCGCACTTCGGCTGGGGCCGCGACCGGTACGACGAGCTGGCCGGCGCCATGGTCGCCGGCCACGTGATCGAGTGCGGCGCGCAGGCCACCGGCGGCAACTTCTCCGGGTTCCGGGCCCTGGCCCACGACAAGCCCCTCGGCTTCCCGATGGCCGAGATCGCCGCCGACGGCAGTGCGGTCATCACGAAGCACCCCGGCACCGGCGGCGCGGTCACTCGCGACACGGTCACCGCCCAGCTGGTCTACGAGGTCCAGTCCCAGACCTACCTGGGGCCCGACGTCTCCGCGTGCCTGGACAGCATCCGGCTCGACGACCAGGGCGATGACCGGGTGCGACTCTCCGGCGTCCGTGGCCTGGCGCCGCCCCCGCAGCTCAAGGTCTGCGTCAACGAGGTCGGGGGCTTCCGCAACACCTTGGAGTTCGTGCTGGTCGGTCTCGACATCGATGCCAAGGCGACCTGGGTCCGCAACCAGATGGAGGCTGCGATCGCGAAGCGCCCGCCGGCCTCAGTCGAGTGGACGCTGTCACGCCCGGTCACCGCGGACGCCGACACCGAGGAGGCGGCGAGCTGCGTTCTGCGCTGCTCGGTCAAGGACACCGACCCCGACGCCGTCGGCAAGACGTTCACCGCTGCCGCCGTGGAGCTCGGCCTCGCGTCGTACCCCGGATTCACCCTGACCGGCCCGCCCGCCGCGGCGACGCCGTACGGCCTCTACCGCGCGGCGTACGTCGGACAGGACCAGGTCGCGCACACCGTCGTCCATGCTGACGGCGCCGTCGAACAGGTCGAACCACCGGAGGAGGTCACGCCGGGCGGCCCGCGACCGGCCGCCGATCGGGTCGAGCAGACCATCCGGGAAGCGCCTCGCGACGTGGTGACCCGCCGCCTGCCGCTCGGCACCTTCGTGCATGCCCGCAGCGGGGACAAGGGCGGCGACGCCAACGTCGGCTTCTGGGTGGACCAGTCGGCGAAGGCCGAGAGACGCATCGCGTGGCTGACCAAGTTCGTGACCGCGGAGCGGATCCGGGAGCTGTGCCCGGAGAGCGAGGACCTCGACATCGAGGTGTACCCACTCCCCAACCTGGGCGCGGTCAACGTCGTGATCCGGGGACTGCTCGGGGAGGGTGTGGCCGCCTCGACGCGCTTCGACCCCCAGGCCAAGGCACTCGGCGAGTGGCTGCGTTCGCGCCACGTGAGCATCACGGAGGACCTGCTGTGACAACGACATCTGCCGCCGACGGCTTCTGGACCGCGGAGCAGCTGGCGCTCCGGGCCAGCGCCCGTGCCTTCGTCCGGGCCGAGGTGACGACGCACCTGCAGGAGTGGGAGGACGCCGGTGAGGTCCCGCGGGCGTTGCACCGTGCGGCGGCCAAGCAGGGCTTCCTCGGGCTCGGCGTCGCCGAGGAGCTCGGAGGCAGCGGAGGCGACTTCCTCGACAGCGTCGCCGTGAGCGAGGCGTTCACCGAGGCCGGGGCGTCGTCC
>JBFIWG010000292.1:0-4517 GCA_041606495.1 Nocardioidaceae bacterium | reverse complement strand
GGCCTGCTGACCGCCAACGTCGGCCTGCGGGTTTCCGGGGACGGGATGAGCCTGGGCCTGCGCCGCAGCGGCCGCGTGTCAGGCTCGGCCGCGGCGGGCTGGACCACGTCGCTGCACCCCAACGTGACCCTCGTCGTGGAGGCCGCCGTGGAGACGTGGCAGGCCGAGTCCGCCCGACTCTCCTCGGAGCGACGTGCGGTGGGTCTGGTCGAGGAAGCACTGAGAGGAAGGAGATTCGTCGCCCGGCTCTGAGGGTACGTTCGGCCTGCGGACTCGGGTGTGACGAGAGCGACCACGCCCGCGACCTCCGCACCTTCGGAATGGGCATAAGCGGCGTCTAGACTCGTTGGGTCCGTCGTCCACAGAAGTTCGGAAGAGGCTGCACGCATGGGGTACCTGGAGTCGATCAAAGGTCCGCGCGACCTGCGCGACCTCGACGACGGCCAGCTCGACGACCTTGCAGCCGAGATCCGCGACTTCCTCGTCGCGAAGGTCTCGCGCACCGGTGGCCACCTCGGCCCGAATCTCGGCGTCGTCGAGCTGACCATGGCGATTCACCGGACCTTCGACTCGCCGACCGATCGCGTCGTCTTCGACACCGGCCATCAGGCATACGTGCACAAGGTCCTCACCGGTCGCGCAGCAGACTTCGACTCTCTCCGCCAGGAGGGCGGCCTCTCCGGGTATCCGAGCCAGGCGGAGTCCGACCACGACGTCGTCGAGAACTCGCATGCCTCCACCGCGCTGTCCTACGCCGACGGCCTGGCCAAGGCCTACGCGATCCGCGGCGAGGACCGGTACGTCGTTGCGCTGATCGGCGACGGGGCGCTCACCGGCGGCATGGCCTGGGAGGCGTTGAACAACATCGCCGCGAACCAGGACCGCAAGCTGGTGATGGTCGTCAACGACAACGGCCGCTCCTACACCCCGACCGTCGGCGGCCTGGCCAACCACCTGACCACGCTGCGCACCAACCCGCGCTACGAGCAGATCCTCGACCTGGTCAAGACGCGGTTGAAGGGCGTCCGCGGCGTCGGACCCGCGACGTACGACACCCTGCACGCCATCAAGAAGGGCATGAAGGACGCGCTCGCGCCGCAGGGTCTCTTCGAGGACCTCGGCCTGAAGTACGTCGGACCGATCGACGGCCATGACCGGCAGGCGGTGGAGCACGCGCTGGCTCAGGCCAAGAAGTTCGGCGGCCCGGTGATCGTGCACGTGATCACGAAGAAGGGCTTCGGCTACGACGCCGCCGAGCGCCACGAGGCCGACAACTTCCACTCGCCGGGCCCGTTCAACATCGAGACCGGCGAGGAGAACCCCAAGGGCCAGATCTGGACCGACATCTTCGCCGACGAGATGGTCACCCTCGGTGGTGAGCGCAAGGACCTGGTCGCGATCACCGCGGCGATGCTGCACCCGGTGGGCCTGCACCTGTTCGGTGCGAAGTACCCCGAGCGCACCTTCGACGTCGGCATCGCCGAGCAGCACGCGGCGACATCTGCGGCCGGCCTCGCCATGGGTGGGCTGCACCCGGTGGTGGCGATCTACGCCACGTTCCTGAACCGCGCCTTCGACCAGGTGCTTATGGATGTCGCGCTGCACAAGTGCGGCGTCACCTTCGTCCTGGACCGCGCCGGGGTCACCGGCGACGACGGCGCCAGCCACAACGGCATGTGGGACATGTCGATCCTGCAGGTCGTGCCCGGCCTTCGCCTGGCCGCGCCCCGAGACGGCGCCCGGCTCCGTGAGCTGCTCCGCGAGGCCGTGCAGGTCAGCGACGCCCCGACCGTCGTACGTTTCCCGAAGGGCCCGCCGATCGGCGACATCGAGCCGATCGATCGCGCCGGATCGATGGACGTGTTGTTCCGCAACGGCACTAAAGACGTGCTGCTCGTCGGCATGGGTTCGATGGCCTCCACCTCGGTGGACGTTGCCGAGCGGCTGGTGGCGCAGGGGATCGGCGTCACCGTCGTCGACCCGCGCTGGGTCAAGCCGTTCGACCCGGCGATCGTCGACCTCGCCCGCGCGCACCGACTCGTCGTCTCCGTCGAGGACAACGGCAAGATCGGTGGCTGCGGCTCCGTGCTGATGCAGACGCTCAACGAGGCCCGGGTGGACACGCCCTTCCGGTTGCACGGCATCCCGCAGCGGTTCCTGGACCACGCCAAGCGCGCGAAGATCCTGGACGAGATCGGACTCTCCGCCCAGGCCCTCGCCCGACGCATCGTCGAGGACGTCACCGCCCTGGATCGCGGCGACAACCTGCTCGAGGTCGAGGTCGACTAGCCCCGACGGTCCAGCGTCGATCTCCGTCGCGAGAACGATGTGACCGGCGGCATCGATGCCCTACCGTCAGTCACGTGCAGTGGGTGATCCCCTTCGTTTCGCCGCGCGTGTCTGCGGGCCGGCTACCGATGCCCTCGAGGCTCGACGCCGCCATCGGCGCCGCGTTCGTGCTGATGACGGTCGCCGAGGCGGTGGCCAGCTCGGCGGTCGAGTCACCACTCACGCACGTGCTCGTCGCCGGTCTGGCCATGGCCGGGCTCGCGTGGCGGCGTCACTACCCGCTGCTGGTGGCGGGCTTCGTGATCGCGGCCGACATCTACCTCAACCGCGAGGCGCAGTTCTCCACGCTGCTCGCGTTGGTGCTCGTGTCGTACACCGTGGGTGCGGAGACCGCCCCTCCGCGCAGCTACGCGGGGCTGGCCGTCGTACTCGTGCCGTTCCTCGTCGGCCTGTCCTTGCAGGGGCTCGTACCCAGCGACGTGGGAGCGGCGTTCGTCTTCGTCGTCGGCCCGTGGACCGTGGGTACGACGGTCCGCAGACGCCTGCAGCACACGCAGGAAGCGCTGGACCGTGCCGACCGTCTGCGACGCGAGCAGGAGGCGCGAGCCGCGACCGCCGTCGCTGACGAGCGGGCCCGCATCGCCCGCGAGCTGCACGACATCGTCTCCCACTCCCTGAGCGTCATCACCATCCAGACCCAGGCGGTCCGCCGCCGGCTGGAGCCGGAGCACGGGAGCGAGGCCCGGGACCTGGCCGTCGTCGAGGCCACCGCCCGTGAGGCGCTGGCCGAGATGCGACGACTGTTCGGGGTGCTGCGCAGCGACGGCGAGTCCGCCTCACTGGCCCCGCAGCCCGGCTTGCACGAGCTCGAGCGGTTGATCGGCTCGGTGCGGGCCGCCGGGCTGGACGTGGTGCTGCGGGTCGAGGGTGACCGGTACGACCTGACGCCGGGCATCGACCTGGCCGCCTACCGCGTCGTCCAGGAAGGGCTGACGAACGCGCTCCGTCACGCCGGGGCAGCGCAGGCCCGGGTCGTGGTGCGCTATGCGCCTGACGCTCTCGAGCTCACCGTCGAGGACGACGGGCGAGGTATGCCGGCCGAGCCGGGCGTGGGCCACGGGCTCGTCGGCGTCCGGGAGCGGGTCGCGCTGTACGGCGGGACCCTGGACGTCGGCCCCGGGAACGGCGGCGGCGTCCGACTCGCGGCGGTCCTGCCGGTGGGAGGAGCGTGATGACGACTCTGGTGATCGCCGACGACCAGGGCATGGTCCGGGCCGGGTTCCGGTCGTTGCTCGCCGCTGAGCCCGACCTCGAGGTGGTGGGGGAGGCAGCCAACGGGCAGGAGGTGATGGATGTCGTACGTCGGCTGGAGCCGGACGTCACCCTCATGGACATCCGGATGCCGGTGCTCGACGGGATAGCCGCGACCCGCCTGCTGCTCGCCGACGGGGCGAGGACCCGGGTGCTGGTCCTCACGACCTTCGACCTGGACGAGTACGTCTTCGATGCGCTGCGCGCCGGAGCCTCAGGGTTCCTGCTCAAGGACGCCCCGGCAGAGGAGCTCGCCGCCGCGATCCGGGTGGTCGCCGCCGGGGACTCGCTGCTGGCCCCAGGGGTGACCCGGCGGGTGATCGACGCATTCGTACGACGGCCCGCACCGGCGCGCGTCGCCGACACGAGGCTGACCGGGCTCACCCGGCGCGAGGTCGAGGTGCTCGGCCTGCTGGCGCGAGGCCTGTCCAACCTCGACATCGCTCGGCGACTGTTCGTCTCGGAGGCGACGGTGAAGACCCACGTCAGCAACGTGCTCGCCAAGCTCGGTCTGCGGGACCGGGTGCAGGCGGTGATCTTCGCCTACGAGCACGGAGTGGTCCGGCCGGGGGAGTCCGACGAGACCGCGGATCCGTCCCACGGCTGATCCGGAAATCCGTCCCCCGGCCGATCCACCACGAGGCCGGCGCGGGCCATCTTTGAGCGACCGATTCGCTCAAGGAGGACTCACCCATGACCACCACCGACACCGTCGCCGCAACCTCGGGCGTCACGACCGTGCAGCAGCGCTCGCCGGCGGTCGCCGTTCGCCGCTGGTTCATCGTCGTCTCGCCGGTGCTCGCCGGACTGTTCGCCGTTCTCGGCGCGGCGGCCGACCCGGGAGCCGGGGTCGCGGGTGAGCAGATGTGGCAGCTCTATGCCGACAACCCGGACCGCCTGCAGTGGAAGTCGTTCGG
>JBFIWG010000291.1:0-4521 GCA_041606495.1 Nocardioidaceae bacterium | reverse complement strand
TCGGCCGGCTACCACGGCTACTGGATCACCGACTTCACCCGGATCGACCCGCACTTCGCCACCAACGCCGAGCTCAAGCAGCTCATCGACAAGGCGCACGCGCGCGGCATCAAGGTCTTCTTCGACATCATCACCAACCACACCGCCGACGTCATCGACTACGACGAGCAGCGCTACTCCTACATCAGCAAGGAGTCGGCGCCCTACCGCGACGCATCGGGCCAGGAGTTCGACGACGCGGACTACGCTGGCACCGACAACTTCCCGGAGCTCGACCCGGAGACGTCCTTCCCGTACACGCCGGTCTTCCGCAGCGACAGCGACCGAACGGTGAAGTCACCCGCCTGGCTGAACGACCCGACCAACTACCACAACCGCGGAGACTCGACGTTCTCCGGCGAGTCCTCCACCTACGGCGACTTCGTGGGCCTCGACGACCTGTTCACCGAGAAGCCCGAGGTCGTCGACGGCATGGTCGACATCTACAAGACCTGGGTCGACTTCGGGATCGACGGCTTCCGGATCGACACCGTCAAGCACGTGAACATGGAGTTCTGGCAGGAGTTCGCGCCTGCGATCTCCCAGCAGGCCACCCGGACCGGGAACGACGACTTCTTCGCCTTCGGCGAGGTCTACGAGGCCGACCCCAAGGTCACCTCCACCTACACCACGACCGGCCGCATGGACGCGACGCTCGACTTCGGCTTCCAGTCCGCGGGCGTCGGCTTCGCCCAGGGCAAGGCGACCACCGGTCTGCGCGACTTCTTCGCCGGCGACGACTACTACACCGACACCGACTCCAACGCCTACTCGCTGCCGACCTTCCTCGGCAACCACGACATGGGCCGGGTCGGCAGCTTCCTCGCCAACAGCGCCTCGGGGCAGGAGCTGCTGCGGCGGGACAAGCTGGCGCACGCGCTGATGTACCTCACCCGCGGCCAGCCGGTCGTGTACTACGGCGACGAGCAGGGCTTCACCGGCGCCGGCGGCGACAAGGACGCCAGGCAGGACATGTTCCCGAGCCAGGTGGCCGACTACAACGACGACGACCTGATCGGCACCGACGCGACCACCGCGGAGGACAACTACGACACCAGCCACCCGCTCTACCGCTCGATCGCGGCCCTCGCCTCGCTGCGGGAGCGCTACCCGGCGCTGGCGGACGGCGCGCAGCTGCACCGGTACGCCAGCAGCAAGCCGGGCATCTACGCCTTCAGCCGGGTCTCCGCGCAGGAGAACCGCGAGTACGTCGTCGCGGTGAACAACGCGACCACCGAGCAGTCGGCGTCCTTCGAGACCCTGATGGCGCGCGGCACGTTCAAGCAGGTCTGGCCCGCGACCAAGGCATCGGTCAAGTCGGACCGCGAGGGACGGCTCGACGTCACGGTTCCGCCGCTGTCGGCCGTGGTGCTCCGCGCCGCCGGCACCGTGGCCGAGCGGGAGGAGGCGCCCGCGGCGTACTTCCGGTCCCCGAGCGCCGGCGCCACAGTGGGTGGCCGCCAGGAGATCGCGGTCTCGGTGCCCGACGGTGGCTTCAACCAGGTGGCCATCGCCTGGCGGCACGCAGGTGCGTCGCAGTGGACCCGGCTCGGGGTCGACGACAACGCGCCCTACCGGGTGTTCCAGGACCTCTCCGGTCTGCCGAAGGGCAGCCTGCTGGAGTACCGCACGGTGCTCCGGGACAGCTCCGGCAACCTGTCGGTCGCCTCCTCCTACGCCACGGTCGGCACCCCGGCGCCGAGTGGCGGCAGCGGCGGCGGCACGGGCGGCGGGGGACCGGTGACCCAGCCCGATGCGGTGTCGATGCCCGGCTCGCACAACGGCGAGATCGGCTGCGCAGGCGACTGGATGCCTGCCTGCGACGAGGCCCAGCTCGCGCTCGACGCCAAGGACCAGATCTGGAAGGGCACCGTGGACGTGCCCGCCGGTGACTACGAGTACAAGGCAGCGATCGACCGGAGCTGGGACGAGAACTACGGCGCCGGCGGTGCGCCCGGAGGCTCCAACATCGGCTTCACGTCGCCCGGGGGGCAGGTGTCCTTCTACTACGACCACGCCACCCACCACATAGCAACCGACGCCCAGGGCCCGATCGTGACCGCGGCGGGCAGCTTCCAGGACGAGCTCGGGTGCCCCGGCGACTGGGCTCCGGACTGCATGGCGGCGTGGCTCCAGGATCCGGACGGCGATGGCACGTATACCTTCACCACCACACAGCTCCCGGCCGGCTCCTACCAGGTCAAAGCCACCCACGGTCTGTCGTGGGCGGAGAACTACGGCGCAGGAGGTGCCCGCGACGGTGCGAACATCGACTTCTCCGTTCCCGGTGACGGCGTGCAGGTGGTCTTCACCTACGACGTGGCGAGCCACGTGCTGAACGTCTCCACCCGTGCCGCCGGTGCCAGCCCCGACCTGTCCAAGCAGCGGGCGCACTGGCTCCGGAGCGGACTGGTCGCCTGGAACGTCGCCGATCCGGCCGGCCAGCGCTACCGCCTGCACTGGTCCGAGCGCGGCGACCTGGCCGTGGACGACGAGGCCGTCACCGGCGGTGACTCGGTCCGACTGAGATACGACGCGGCCGGGCTCCCGGCCGACGTGGTGGAGGACTTCCCCCACCTCGCGGACCTCGAGGCGTTCCGGCTGTCCACGACGGACCGCAAGCGCGTCCCGGAGATGCTGCGCGGACAGCTCGCCGTCGCCTCCTACGACGACCTGGGACGGCTGACCGACGCGACCGGCGTGCAGATTCCCGGTGTGCTCGACGACGTCTACGCCGACGCGCGTGACCGGGACCTCGGCATCACGTGGCGAAGCGGCAAGCCGCACTTCGCGGTCTGGGCGCCCACCGCGCAGGACGTCGACCTGCTGGTCTGGCGTGCCGGGGCAGCCTCGCCGACCCGTGTGCCGATGCGGCGCGAGCGGGACGGCGCGTGGACCGTGGAGGGCGCGAGCGGGTGGCGCGGCGCGTCGTACCTCTACGACGTCACCGTCTACGCGCCGAGCACCGGCAAGGTGGAGCGGAACCGGGTGACCGACCCCTACTCGGTCGCGCTGACCACGAACTCGACGCGGTCGGTCGTGGCCGATCTCGACGACCCGGCCCTGGCTCCGGCGGGCTGGTCGAGGCTCACCCCTCCGGCGGTGCCGCAGGACGTGGACCGCAACGTCTACGAGCTGCACGTGCGCGACTTCTCCATCGGTGACCGGTCCGTTCCCGCGGACGAGCGGGGCACCTACCGGGCCTTCACCCGGGCCGACTCCGACGGCATGACGCATCTGCGGGAGCTCACCCGCGCCGGTCTCAACACCGTGCACCTGCTGCCGACGTTCGACATCGCCACCATCGAGGAGCGGCGCTCGGCCCAGGCCACCCCGCCGTGCGACCTGGAGTCCTACGAACCCGACTCGACCGAGCAGCAGGAGTGCATCGGCAAGATCCGGGGCAGGGACGGCTTCAACTGGGGCTACGACCCCTTCCACTACACCGCTCCGGAAGGCTCCTACGCGACCGATCCTGAGGGTCCGGGCCGCACCCGTGAGTTCCGGGAGATGGTCCAGGCGCTGAACCGGACCGGCCTGCAGGTGGTGCTGGACGTGGTCTACAACCACACCGCCGCCTCCGGGCAGGCGGACAAGTCCGTGCTGGACAAGGTCGTGCCGGGCTACTACCACCGGCTCTCCGGCAACGGCGCGGTGGAGACCTCGACGTGCTGCGCGAACACCGCGAGCGAGCACGCGATGATGGAGAAGCTGATGGTCGACTCGGTGCTCACCTGGGCCCGGGACTACAAGGTCAACGGTTTCCGGTTCGACCTGATGGGTCACCACTCCAAGCAGAACATGCTGAACCTGAGGGCTGCTCTGGACAAGCTGACCGTGAAGCGGGACGGCGTCGACGGCAGCGCCATCTACCTGTACGGCGAGGGCTGGAACTTCGGCGAGGTCGCCGACGACGCCCGCTTCGAGCAGGCGACCCAGGCCAACTTGGCCGGGACCGGGATCGGCTCGTTCTCCGACCGGCTGCGTGACGCGGTTCGCGGGGGAGGCCCGTTCGACGAGGACCCGCGGGTGCAGGGCTTCGGCTCGGGTCTGTTCACCGATCCCAACGACGCGACCGTGAACGGGACTCCGGCCGAGCAGCGCAAGGACCTGCTGCACGCCATGGACCTCGTGAAGCTGGGCCTGGCCGGCAACCTCGCCGACTACACGTTCACGGACTCGTCGGGCAAGCACGTCATGGGCCGGGACGTCGACTACAACGGGTCGCCGGCGGGCTATGCCGCCGAACCGGGCGAGACCGTGACCTACGTCGATGCCCACGACAACGAGACGATCTTCGACGCGCTCACGCTGAAGCTGCCCACGGGTACGTCGATGCAGGACCGGGTCCGGATGAACACGGTGTCGCTCTCGACGACCGCCTTCTCACAGGGGGTGCTGTTCTGGCACGCGGGCTCGGACATCCTCCGGTCGAAGTCCCTGGACCGGAACTCCTACGACTCCGGGGACTGGTTCAACCGG
>JBFIWG010000290.1:0-4527 GCA_041606495.1 Nocardioidaceae bacterium | reverse complement strand
TTCGGGTGCCTCGGGTGCCTCGGGTGCCTCGGCAGGGGCAGGCGACTCAACGCGCTGAGCGACACCGTCGATCGCGTCCGCCAGGTTACGCAGCGTCTGCCGGTCCTCAACCGATAGATCAGGCTGCGGCTCGTTCAGAGCTAAGTTGATCTCCTCGACAATGACCTCGCGAGCACGCGGAGACAGCTCATCGACCGAGTCGTTGATACCGATCGCGTAGTCACGGACCGCCGCGACGAAATCAGGCTCCATGGGCAGATCGTCCAGGAACGAGTTCGCGGCCGGGCTCAAGTCCCAGACACCCTCCGCCGGCGCCGGGGGCTCGACCTCGGCAGGCTGCTGCCTAGGCAGATCCATCATCTCGTCCAGGAGACGGTTCAGCTCGACCCAGTCCGCAGCCGCGGCACGCTGACGGTCATTGCGGAAGTCAACCTCAGCAGCGTCCACGTTCGCGTCGCGCATCTCCGCGTAACGAGCACTCTGCTTGATCTCGTCAACAGCCTCGGCCGCGCTTGTCGCCGACCGAGCAACCTCGACAGTGTCCGCCTCGAAGCCATGACCAGCCATCCAGTCCGCAACCGCTGCGCGGTGCTCACCGGCACGGGCGCTGCGGTCAACCTCACGGGCAGCCTCAAGGGACTCCCAGTCAGGGTAGACACCAAGCTCAACCATGCGCCCATCGGTACGGTGGAGCAGCGCCAGGTTGCCGTCGCCGTCGTTCAGGACCGAGTAGCGCTCAGGGCCGCGGTACACCGTGCCCAGGTTGGCATCCAGCTCACGTGTCCAACCCTCCGGCAACGGGCGGTCCTGGTCGTCGATGTTCTCCTCAACCCGACGCTCGTGCTCAGCCCTAAGAGCCTCGCGGCGAGCAGCCTCCGCGGCATCAGCCTGCTCGCGGCGGACACGCTCTTCCTCGCGGCGAGCAACATCAGCCTCACGTGCCGCACGAGCGCGGACGGAGTTCTCGTCGATCGCCTGCTGGACCTCGTCCCAGTTCGCGAAGTTGCCCAGCGGACGACGGGCACCGAACTGCTCACGAAGCACGTATGCCGGCTGGCCATCTCGACCTTCGCCGACCTCGACCATGTACGAGTCATCGGCACCAAGCTCACCGCGCTTGCGGTACACCTGCACGGTAGCGCCGTTCACCTGGCGCTCGCCCTCCAGCGTGAAGCCCTCCAGCACGTCACCCGCGAACTGATCCCGGACATTCGGGTCAACGTCCTCGTTCGGACCGACGGACGGCGGCTCCTCCTCGGGGGCCGGGGCAGGGGCAGGGGCATCAACCTCGGGGACTGGCCTGTCGTCAAGCTCATAGGTCGCCCGGACAAAGTTGTTCAGCGCGTCCTCGGCGGCGTGCAGCCGTCCGACTGTCTCCGGGTCAGAGTTACCCTCGGCGAGGAGACCCATCATCTGAGCAAAGCCGGCAGCCTCGTCACCGATAGCCGCCCAGTCCGGGTTCTCCTGGTTGATCATCTCGTACAGCGAGTCAGCCGCGTAGTCCGCGGGCTGGATGTCGATGTCGCGAAGACGCTGGTCCGCTACCACGGCGAGATCCACCGGGTCATCAACCGCCTCCGGAGCCGGTGCGGCAGGCTCCGGCGTTGACGCGGCAGCCTTGCGCCAGCCACCTCCCGGGATGCGCTCCCAGCCGCGCGCTCGCAGCTCGTCAGCGGCGACCCGTGCGCGAGGCGTCATGTTGTTGTCAGCAACCGCCATCAAGTCCCGCTCTTCAGGAGTCGGGACATCAGCCAGGTTGCCGAACTCTCCGCCGACCGCCCGCTGCGCGATACCGCGCGCCCAATCGGCAGCCTCCTGGTGACGGAAGCTCGGGCGGTTGTCAGGGTCATCAAGCCCGTCCGCCAGCTGATCCAGCAGCTCGGCCGCGTACCGCGGGTCGTAGTCGTTCTGCTCGACCTCGTCGACCACCTCAGCAATCTCCGGGCCAGCAACGCCGCCGATCGTGCGGTCGTCCATGCCAACGCGAAGCTCTCCGACTAGTCGAGCGCGCCCCTCGGCCAGAGGGTCGACGGCCTCCAGGTCCGGGGCAGCCCACGGGTCACCCGGGTCGCCCTGAGGAGCCCGAGCGTCCTGGCTGGTGATCTCGCCGCGCAGGAAGCCCTGGTACTCGGCGATCCGCCCCTTGAGCGTCTCACGCTCAGCGTCGGAAAGACCCGGCGCGTTGTCGACCTCCGAGGCAACCTCGTCCAGGTCAGCCACGCCCTCCGGCAGCGTGCGGAGCCCCCGGTCGATCTGGTCGAAGACGCTACCGACACGGTCAGCCGCGGTCACGTCATCGTCACCGATGACCTCGCCCAGCGCCGCGTCGTCGCGGATGCTCTCCGGGGTCGGCCAGTCGTCGATCCCGGCCAGCGGGTTGACGGCCCACGGGTCGTTCGGGCCACCCTGCGGCTGCTCCGCGGCCTGACGGCTGATCTCGCCCTCGAGGAAGTCCCGGTACTGCTTCATCCGAGAAGAAACCGCCTCACGCTCGGCAGGCGTGAGACCAGGGTTGTTCTCGGCGTCATCGATCTGCCGGTCGAGCTCGTTGAGACCCTCCTGCAGCGACATGCCGCCCTGGTCGATCTGGTTGAAGATCGCACCCACCGCGTACGACGCGGTCAGGTCATCGTCACCGATCACCTCGGCCAGGGCCGGGTCATCACGGATCGACTCAGGTGTTGGCCAGTTGTCGATGGCGCCAGCCGGGGCGGGCTGCTCGGTAGACCTGAGTGCCTCGTCCAGGTTGTTGATCAGCTGGTCCAGGTCGCTCTGGCGGCGGTCGATCTCGAGCTCGCCCATGTCGTCCGGGCTCTCACCCATCGAGGCCGCGGCCTCACGGAGCTGCTCCACGAGCTGCTCATCGGTGAGCTCGCCGTCCTCGTGCAGATCAAGGATCTGCCCGATGCCCTGGCCGATGTTCCCGTAGCCCTCAGACTCGAGGTCCTCGAGCTGGCCAGCCTCGTCGCGGAGCATGTCCTTCGCCGCACGGATACCCTCGGCGGTGGCAGGGGCAGGGTCGGCCGGGCGCTGCGGGAACCGCTCCTGCGGCGCCCAGTCCTGTCGGAGATCCTCCGGGGACCGCCGCGACGCGTCCCGCGCGATCTCACGGAGATGCTGCAAGGGCGCGACCTCAAGCATACCCTCGAAGTTCGCGCGGTCCGCGCCAGAGAACGGAGCACCGCCGGCCTCGGCACGGTCAAGAACGTAGTCGATCGCCGCTCGCGGGCCCATCCGGTCGAAGTCAGGGAGCGACTCCCCGGGCTCGGGCTCGGGCTCGGGGTCGGCCTCAGGGGCGTCCGGGGCGTCGTTCCACTCCTGGATCTGACGGGCATACCCGGCCAGGTCATTCTCGACGTCGTTCAGACCATCCTCGATCTCGGACGAGATCTCGAGCTCACCGTCAAACAAACGGTTGATCTCGTCCTTCACCCGGTCCAGAGCCTCAACCGCGTCCGGGCCCGGAAGATCGCCATTGTGGAACTGGCGTCCGATGTTCGCGACCGCGTTCCCGATCGCGCCCAGACGCTCCTGCAGCTCCGACTCCTCCGGCGCCTGGTCGTGCAGCTCCTGGATGATCCCGTACTGGCGAGCGAACTCGTCAAGCGACGGGGGCTCCGGGACATCGCTCTGCTCGGCCGCTGGTGCTGGTGCTGGTGCTGGCTCCGGCGTAGAAGGGGCTGGAGCGTCCGTCTCGCGCGCCGCGGCCGCGATGTCGGCCAGATCCTCGGCGTACGCGCGCCAGGCGTCTCGTTCCTCGTCAGACAACCCCTCACCGCGGAGCGCGCGCTGGTCAGCGAACGCGGCCACGTTGTTCAGCTGCTCCTCGAACGACGCGCGGTCACCGTTCGACCCGAGCTCGTCCGCCATCTTCCGGACATTCTCGGTCGCCCGGTCACGCGCCGCGCGCTCGGTGCTGTCGTCCGTGACACGACGAGCAAGCTCAGCGGCCGCGTCATCAACCGCGCGCACAACCTCGCTCGCCTCAGGGGGCGTACCCGTGTCCATCGCCGGAGAGGAAACCTCGTCCAGGCGAGCAATCACCGGGGCATCCGCGTCATACTGGGACGGATCCGTCACCGGGTGGAACACGCCGTCCCGACCGTCCGGCAGGTTCAGGATCGCCTTCGGCTGCTCGAGCTTGTCGTTCGGGATCTTCACCAGGCGGCCGTCCTCCAGCCGCACGTCCACGCGACCGTTCGGGACGTCGATACCCTCAACGCGCCCGTGGTGCCAGTCGCCACCGCCCGGGGCGCCAGGCTTCCGGATCTTGAACCGGACACCGCCGCCCATCTCGATCCAGCGGCCCTTACGGTCACGGAGCTGGCGACGAGCACGCATCGACCGCGCGATGCTCGAGTTACCGTCCGCGATCAACGCCCGGATCCGGGTCTGCAGCGACGCGCGCACCAGCGGGTTCTCGGCAGCCGCCGTGATCGCCAGCGCCCGGTTCAGCGTGAACGAGCGGACCGGGTCCGAGCCCAGCCGGACCGCGCTCGCGATCAACAGCTCAGCAACCTCGTCAGC
>JBFIWG010000289.1:0-4555 GCA_041606495.1 Nocardioidaceae bacterium | reverse complement strand
TTCTGCGGGGTATACCCCGCAGAACGTATGACGTTGTTGGACTGCCGGTGGCTCAGTCGGTGGTAAGGCGGAAGCGGCCGTGCTGCTCGCCGTCCTCGTCGAGCCAGGAGCTGAAGCCCAGCGCCTGGAGCGGTTTGAGGTTCTCGACCATGCCGGTCTCACCGCCCATCGGGCCCATCTCCTTCGCGAGGCGGTCCAGCAGGCCGTCGAGGGAGTCGAAGTTCACGTAGCCGACGCCGCTGGCAAGGTCGGCGTCCGGCACCGCGGCCTGGAAGGCGAGCAGGCCACCGAGCCCACCGTCCTTGGCGAGCGAGCCGACGTAGTCAGAGCTGACGCCGAGCGCCACGACGCCGTCGCCGGAGTCGACGACGAGCATCTCCGACTCGGGTCCGATTGCGGCCTTGATCTTGTCGACGACCGGCAGGATCTCGCTGGGGTCGCCGGTGATCCTCAGCCCGACCGGGATCCGGTTCAGGTCTCCGGTGGACATCGCGTCGACGTCAAGGTCAGAGTCCACGGCGAAGGCGAACCCTTCACCGAGCAGGGTCTCGATGTCCTGGGGCAGGTCGAGACCGGTTTGCCTCTCGGCCTCGGCCATCAGGTCCTCCATCGACTCGCCCTCGGGCAGCATCCGCTCCATCTCGTCGAGCCAGGCGTCGAACCACCCGTCGGGGAGCGCCACGGCGAAGGCCGCCGCCGTGCTGGCCGGAAGCTCGTCGACGTGCGAGTCGGACCCGCCCTTCGGCAGGCTGGAGGCCGCCGACATGCCGTCGCCGGCGAACTCCGCCTCGACCGCGCCGTCGGCGAACCTGATCACGCCGGCCATGCCGCGGAAGTCCTTGTAGAGAGCCTTGACCTCCTCCGAAACCGGGTCCGGCTGGCCTGACAGGCTGTAGGCGAACCAGTTGCCGGTCGGCATGCCGCCCATCATGTCGGCGAGGTGCTCGCCGGCACCCGGCGCGGCGTACATCGTCACGATGCCTGGGTCGCCGACCTTGGCGGTCCACTCCTGGAAGGTGGGGTCGTCGGCCAGCGTTCCCTGCGCGGTCGCCGAAGCCAACGCGTCCGCATGCTTCTGGGTGTCGCTGACCATGGCGTAGTCGCCGTTGAACGCGATACCGACCTTGGTGTCTGGCTCGCCACACGCGAAGAGCTCACGCAGCCCGGCGTCCGCAGCCTCCTGGTCTGTCACCTGGAGGGCGACCAGCGGAGCCAGGTCGCTGCCGACCGGTGCGCCGGCGACCGCGATCCGGTCACCGATCCACGGCTCGATGTCCTTGGCGTAGTCGAGGTCGGTGCAGGTGCCGTCCTTCTGCATCGCGTCGAACACCAGCCGCCGCAGGTCGTCGCTGGAGTTCAGGTCCAGCTCCTTCTTCAGGGCGGGGAACTTGCGCAGGATCGTGAAGGCCTCGATCTTCTGCGAGGCCGAGGGGTCGAGGTCGAGGCTGACGTAGCCCACCGCCGTCGACGGGATCGACTCGGCCGGCTGGTCTCCCCCGCCGGCGAGCAGGCTGAGCGCCCCCCAGCTGCCGAGTGCGACCACGCCGACGACGCCGGCTGCGGCCGCTCCGAGTACGGTCCAGCTCCGCGCCGGGCGCTTGTCGGCTGCTGCCGGGGCGGTGCCGAGGTACTCAGCGGCACCATCGGTCCCCTGCTCCGGCTCGAAAGGAGTGTTCGAGGACACTGAGAGACCCCCAGGTTGGCGTGTGTGTTGACATAAACGCTACTGCGGGTGAAACGACGCCGCGGCGACTTGCGCAGATTGCGCTATCGGTCGGCTTCCCTCGGCGGGGACCAGAGCACGAGAAGCGCGCCGATGAGCACCGCCATCGGCCAGACCAGGTAGCCGGCCTTGGCCGAGACCATCAGCTCGACCGGAACCTGCTGACCGATGTCGACGGCCGCTAGCGTGCGGTCGGGGTCCTCAGGACCGAGCGACCGACCCACGAGCGCCATCACCGCCGCGGCGACGCACGACCCGAGGAAGATCAGCACGGTCGTGAACCGGAAGTCGCGCGAGCGCCACCAGGTGAGCAGCCCGCCGGAGAGCACGCCGGCGACCAGGGCCAGGACGGCGTACCAGCCGTCGGCGTTGAAGCGTTTGGTCAGGTCCAGCTCGCCCATCGACCCGCCCTCGTCGAGCTTGGTGAAGCTAGCCGGCTCCACCAGCAACCACCACAGCACGCCGCAGACCACGCCGAGCACGACGTAGGTGACCGAGACGACGACGACGTCGCCCCACGGCCCCTCGGGCAAGCCCCGTCGAGTGGCGGATCTTCGTGAGCGACCCCCGTCGCCGTCCGTGCGGTGTGTCATGAACCTGTCAGGCAGCTCGGCCCGAGCAGCGCCTTGAGGTCGGCGAACAGGGCGGGGGTCGGGGTGACCCGAAGACGGTCGTCGAGCTTCATCACGGTCGTCGACGTCTTGGTCATCAGGCGCAGCCGGACCTCGGTGACACCGGGATGCGTGGCGAGCACGTCCTTGAGCTGGTCCACGACCGGCGGGGTGCACCGGGTCGAGGGCAGGCTGATCACGACCGGTCCGGCGGGCCCGTCGGACAGGTCCGGGAGGCTCACCTCCTGACCGTGGAGCTCCGGCTGATCCTTGCTCCGGCTGAGCCGACCCTTGATCGTGACGATCGCGTCCTCGTTCAGCAGCGTCGAGCTCAGCTGGTAGGCGCTGGGAAACAGCAGCACATCGATGGCGCCCTCGAGGTCCTCGAGGGTGACCATGGCCCACGAGTCGCCGCGCTTGGTGATCTTGCGCTGCACCGAGGTGATCAGCCCGGAGATGGTCACCGGCGAGCCGTCGGAGCGCTCCTCGTCGACCAGCAGCTGTCCGATGGTGCAGTCGGTGCCGTTGGACAGGATGTGCTCGAGGCCGAGCAGCGGATGGTCAGAGACGTAGAGTCCGAGCATGTCCCGCTCGTGGCCGAGCAGGGACTGCTTGTCCCACTCGTCGATCTCCGGGATCGTCACCGCGACGCCGAAGCCGTCGGCGCCGTCGTCGAGGCCTCCGAACAGGGAGTCCTGCCCGATCGCCTCGTTGCGCTTGATGTCGACGTACTGGTCCACCGCCGACTCGTGGATCGCGACGAGGGCCCGTCGCTTGTGCTTCATCTCGTCGAAGGCACCGGCCTTGATCAGCGACTCGATCACCCGCTTGTTGCAGACGAGGGCGGGGACCTTGTCCATGAAGTCGTTGAAGTCGGTGTAGCGCCCCTTCTCCTCACGCGCGGAGATGATGCCGTCGACCACGTTGCCACCGACGTTGCGGATCGCGCTGAGGCCGAAGCGCACGTCGCGACCCACCGGGGTGAAGTTGAACGCGGACTCGTTGACGTCGGGCGGGAGGACCTGGATCTTCATCCGCCGGCACTCGTTGAGGTAGATCGCCGACTTGTCCTTGTCGTCCTTGACGCTGGTCAGCAGGGCGGCCATGTACTCGGCGGGGTAGTTCGCCTTGAGGTACGCGGTCCAGTAGGACACCAGGCCGTACGCCGCGGAGTGGGCCTTGTTGAACGCGTAGTCGGAGAACGGGAGCAGGATGTCCCACAGCGTCTTGACCGCCGCCATCGAGTAGCCGCGCTCGGTCATGCCCGCGGAGAAGGCCTCGAACTGCTTGTCCAGCTCCTCCTTCTTCTTCTTGCCCATGGCGCGACGCAGCAGGTCGGCTTGACCGAGCGAGTAGCCGGCCAGCTTCTGCGCGATCGCCATCACCTGCTCCTGGTAGACGATCAGCCCGTAGGTCTCACCCAGGATGTCCTCGAGCGGCTCGGCGAGCTCGGGGTGGATCGCCTCGACGGGCTCGCGCCCGGTCTTGCGGCGGGCGTACTTGTTGTGCGAGTCGGCACCCATCGGCCCGGGACGGTACAGCGCGCCCACGGCGGAGATGTCCTCGAAGCTGTCGGGACGCATCGACCGCAGCAGGGCGCGCATCGGGCCACCGTCGAGCTGGAACACGCCGAGGGTGTCGCCGCGCTGGAGCAGGGAGTACGTCGCCTCGTCGTTGAGCTCGAGATCCTCCAGGACGACCTTCTCGCCGCGGTTCCACTCGATGTTCTTGACCGCGTCGTCGAGGACGGTGAGGTTGCGGAGCCCCAGGAAGTCCATCTTGATCAGGCCGAGGGTCTCGCAGGTCGGGTAGTCGAACTGCGTGATCATCGCGCCGTCTGCGGGTCGCTTGAGCAGCGGGATCACGTCGACCAACGGCTCGCTGGACATGATCACGCCGGCGGCGTGCACGCCCCACTGGCGCTTGAGGCCCTCGATGCCCATCGCGGTGTCGACGACCTTCTGCACGTCGCCGTCGGCCTCGTAGAGCGAGCGGAACTCGCCGCCCTCGCCGTACCGCTTGTGCTGGGGGTCGAAGATCTCCTTGAGCGGGACGTCCTTGCCCATCACTGCGGCGGGCATCGCCTTGGTGATCCGGTCGCCCATCGCGAACGGGTAGCCGAGGATGCGCGAGGAGTCCTTGACGGCCTGCTTCGCCTTGATCGTGCCGTAGGTGACGATGTAGGAGACCCGGTCGTCGCCGTACTTCTCGGTGACGTACC
>JBFIWG010000288.1:0-4563 GCA_041606495.1 Nocardioidaceae bacterium | reverse complement strand
CTCGGCCGAGAACGAAGTGATCCCGGCTGCCGAGGACCTGGGCCTGGGTGTGCTGCCCTGGTCGCCGCTCGGTCGCGGCGTGCTCACCGGCAAGTACCGCACCGGAACGCCCGCCGACTCCCGGGCCGCCTCGCCGCACTTCTCCAACTTCGTCGGGAGCTACCTCACCGACCGCCACGCCAGGATCGTCGAGGCGGTGGCGCGTGCGGCCGACGGCTTGAACTGGTCGCCGCTGGAGGTCGCCCTGGCCTGGGTCCGGGACCGACCGGGCGTCACCGCCCCGATCGTCGGCGCCCGCACCGCCGCGCAGCTGCGAGGGTCTCTCACCGTCGAGGAGTGCGAGCTGCCCGGTGAGATCATCCGCGCTCTGGACGACGTCTCGTCATCGGAGTCTTGACCGAATCTGCGCCGCCGGTCTTGGGCTCCGTGCCACGATATGAGCATGTCTCGTCCACCCATCGCCACGAGTGCAAGACGCAAGGCGCTGAGTCCGGGTGTGGAGTACGAGTTCGAGCGACTGACCCTCTCCCGTGAGTTCTCCCGGAACTTCGTGACCCGGATGCTGGTCGACCGGGCCGAGCACGGTGGCTGGGAGCTGGACCGGTTGCGGCTCTTCCCGGATGGCACCCGCAAGGTGATCCTGCGGCGCAAGATCATCCGGCAGAGCCGGCCGACGTACCTGATGCTCTGAGCCCATTGAGGTAGTCCGTGAGCAGATGGCTGTCCACGCCGTGCGGGGCGACCAACTGCTCACATTCCACGGGCCGGGCTCAAGCGCGGTCGAGGAACCGGTCGAAGACCCGGGCACCGAACTCGAGCGCGTCCACCGGCACCCGCTCGTCGACACCGTGGAACAGGGCGGTGAAGTCCAGGTCGGCGGGCAGCTGAAGCGGCGCGAAGCCGAAGCAGCGGATGCCGAGCTTGTCCCAGTGCTTGGCGTCGGTCCCTCCGGACATGAGGTACGGCGCGACCAGGGCGTCCGGCTCCTCGTCGAGGATCGAGGACGTCATCGCGTCCACCAGGTCGCCGTCGAAGGTCGTCTCGAGCCCGGCCTGCTTGCTGACGTAGTCGATGCTGATGTTCTCACCGACCAGGTCGGCCAGCGTCGCGAAGAACTCGTCCTCGTAGCCGGGCAGGAACCTCCCGTCCACGTGCGCGGTCGCCTCGCCGGGCACGACGTTCACCTTGTAGCCGGCGTTCAGCATCGTCGGGTTGGTCGTGTTGCGGATGACCGCTCCGAGCATCCGTGCGGCGGAACCGAACTCCTCAACCAGGGCCTCGGCGTTCTCCGGGGTCGCCTCGGTGCCGGCGAGCTCACCGACCGCGGAAAGCAGGACCCGCATGGACGGCGTCAGCCGGACCGGCCACTCGTGCTGCCCCAGCCGGCTCACCGCAGCGGCGAGCTCGGTCACCGCGTTGTCCGGGTGACGCATCGAACCGTGACCGGCGTTGCCACGGGCGGTCAGCCGCATCCAGGCCATCCCCTTCTCCGCGGCCTCGATCAGGTACAGCCGCTTCCCACGCACCGTGGTGCTGAAGCCACCTACCTCACCGATCCCCTCGGTGCAGTCCGCGAGCAGGTCCGGGTGTTCCTTGATGAGGTACTCCGCACCCTTGTGGCCACCCGCCTCCTCGTCCGCGGTGAAGCAGAGCACCATCGGGCGATCCGGGACCGCTCCGGCCTGAGCGCGTGCTCGGACCACCGAGAGCAGCATGGCGTCGAAGTCCTTCATGTCCACCGCACCGCGGCCCCACACGTAGCCGTCCTGGATCTCCCCCGAGAACGGGTGCACCTGCCAGTCGTCGGCATCGGCGGGTACGACGTCGAGGTGCCCGTGGAGCAGCAGCGGCTCGCCTGTCGTACCTCCCCAGCGGGCCACCACGCTGGTCCGTCCAGGCTCCGACTCGTACAGCTCCGGCTCGATGCCGACGTCGGACAGCAGGGACGCCACGTGCTCCGCGGCCTTGCGCTCCCCCGGACCCGAGCTGTCGCCGAAGTTCGTCGTGTCCATCCGGATCAGGTCACGGCAGATCTCGACGACCTCGGCGGCAGGGTCGTACGACGGCGGGGTCTGGGACGAAGCGGTCATGTCCCCATCTATACAGGACTTCGACGGCCCCCGGCCGATGTGAGTCTCCGCGAGGTTCTTTGCTACAGTTACGGCCGCACTCACGACCGATCTAGTGTTGTGGGTGCGACACCTTGTCCGGGTGGCGGAATAGGTAGACGCGCTAGCTTGAGGTGCTAGTGCCCTTTAACGGGCGTGGGGGTTCAAGTCCCCCCTCGGACACCAGAAGGGCCTCGTTCACACGGGGCCTTTTTTCATGCCTGCTTCCGGTCGACGTGGACCTAGCGACGGTGCCGGACGGCGGTCGGTGATGAAAGGATGCGGCGCGTGACGATCATCGCGGCCGCGGACGGCTCTGCACTCGGCAACCCCGGCCCGGCAGGCTGGGCGTGGTACGTCGACGACGGCTGCTGGGCCGCGGGCGGCTGGAGCCACGGCACCAACAATATGGGCGAGCTCACCGCTGTGCTCGACCTGCTCCAGCAGACCGCACACCTGTCAGAGGACCTGCTGGTCTACTGCGACAGCACCTACGTCATCAACTCCGTCACCAAGTGGATGCCTGGCTGGAAACGCCGCGGCTGGAAGAAGGGCGACGGCAAGCCGGTGATGAATGTCGAGATCATGAAGGCCCTCGATGCGGCGCTCTCCGGCCGGGCCGTCAGGTTCGAGTGGGTCAAGGGGCACGCCGGCCACGAGCTCAACGAGGCAGCCGACCGACTCGCGAACGCCGCCGCCGTTGCCTGGAAGGGCGGGACGTCTCCGGACGGCGGTCCCGGCTTTGCCGGATCATCGGTCGCTCACCCCGACGCGCGTCCTGGACAGGTGCTCGACGAGCCCGACCTCTTCTCCTTCCTGGACGGCTGAGCACGGCGACCTCTCGCCTGCCCGACGGCACGTGTCGAGTTGCCCAGACCCTAGGCGCAACTTCAAAAACGCGCTTCCTAGAGACCACGCGAGCATTTGCGTAGGCTGAGAACAACTTCGACGGAATGAGGACCATTCATGATCGAGTTCCGCTCGGTGACCAAGCGGTTCCCGGACGGCACCGTGGCGGTCGAGGACTTCAACTTCATCCTGCCCTCGCGAAAAACGACCGTGCTCGTCGGCTCCTCGGGCTGCGGCAAGACGACCCTGCTCCGCATGATCAACCGCATGGTTGAGCCGACTTCCGGCCAGGTGCTCATAGATGACGTCGATGTCGCGACGCAGGACAAGGTGAAGCTGCGTCGCAGCATCGGCTACGTCCTGCAGGCCTCGGGTCTGCTGCCCCACCGGCACGTGATCGACAACGTGGCTACGGTCCCGATCCTCAACGGCGTACCCAAGGCCGAGGCTCGACGGGATGCACTGGAGCTCCTCGACAAGGTTGGTCTGGACCGCTCGCTGGCGGATCGCTACCCACGTCAGCTGTCCGGCGGGCAGCAGCAGCGAGTCGGTGTGGCTCGCGCACTGGCGAGCGACCCCGATGTCTTGCTGATGGACGAGCCGTTCGGCGCCGTCGACCCGATCGTCCGAGCCGACCTCCAGGTGGAGCTGAACCGGCTGCAAGGTGAGCTGGGCAAGACGGTTGTCTTCGTCACCCACGACATCGAGGAAGCCTTCATCCTCGCCGACCAGGTGGTCATCTTTCGTAAGGGCGGCGTGATCGCTCAAGCCGGGACCCCGGCGGAGATCCTCGCCAACCCGGCCGACGACTTCGTCGCCTCCTTCATCGGCGCCGACAAGGGCAAGCGCGAGCTATTCCTGCAGCAGCATGACGGCGACGGCGGTGCCCTGGTCGTCGACGGCGACGGCCGTCCGGTCGGGGTCCTGGAGAACGGCGGTGCGCGCCCCGAGCCGTCGCCGGAGCCGGGAGTGCCGGCGTCGTGAACTGGACGCTGAACAACCTCGACCTCATCGGCGAGCTGACTCTCAACCACGCTCGCCTCTCTGCCATCCCGATCGTGGTCAGCTTCGTGTTGTCGATCCCCCTCGGGTGGCTCGCCAACCGGAACCGCTTCCTGCGCTCGACCGTCATCGGCGGCGGCAGCCTTCTCTACACCATCCCCTCGCTGCCGCTGTTCGTGATCCTCCCGCTGATCATCCCGACCCGAGTGCTCGACGAGACCAACCTGGTCGTCGCCCTGAGCATCTACGGCGTGGCGATCATGGCCCGGTCCGCAGCTGACGCACTGGCATCGGTCGGGCAGGACACCCTCGACGCGTCAACGGCCATGGGCTACTCCCCTGCGGCCCGCTTCTTTCGTGTCGAGCTCCCGCTCGCGGGCCCGGTCCTGCTTGCCGGCATCCGGGTGGTCTCGGTAAGCACCATCGCGCTGGTCTCTGTCGGCGTGATCATCGGATCGGCGAACCTCGGCTACCTGTTCCAGAACGGCAAGCAACGCGGCATCCTCGAGGAGGTCGTGGTCGGGATCCTGATCAGCATGCTCCTCGCGCTGATCTTCGACATCGTGATCGTGCGCCTCGGCCGTGTGCTGATGCCTTGGAGCCG
>JBFIWG010000287.1:0-4586 GCA_041606495.1 Nocardioidaceae bacterium | reverse complement strand
GCGGTCGGTGGCGGCGATGTCGGCCGGGTCGCCGGAGAGCGCGGCCCACCGGAACGGTCCCTTCCCCTCGCAGAACAGCGGCCGGATGTAGGCCGGCACGAAGCCGGGGAAGTCGAACGCGCGCTGGTAGCCGGCCTTGCGAGCCTCGTCGCGGATCGAGTTGCCGTAGTCGAAGACCTCGGCGCCGGCGTCCTGGAAGCCGACCATCGCCTCCACGTGTCGCGCCATCGACTCCTGCGCCTGCGTGGTGAGGCCGGCCGGGTCCTTGGCGCGCAGTGCCGCCCAGTCCTCGAACGCGACGCCCAACGGCAGGTAGTACAGCGGGTCGTGAGCGGAGGTCTGGTCGGTGACGATGTCGATCGGCGCCTTCATCTCCAGCAGTGCCGGGACCATTTCCGCAGCATTGCCGAGCACCCCGATCGACAGCGGCCTGCGCGCGTCGCGGGCCTCCGCGGCCAGCTCGACGGCATGTTCGAGCGAGTCGGCCTGCACGTCGAGGTAGCGGTGCTCGATCCGTCGGGCGATCCGGGTCTGGTCGCACTCGATGCAGATCGCCACGCCGTCGTTCATGGTGACGGCCAACGGCTGCGCCCCGCCCATGCCGCCGAGACCTGCAGTGAGCGTGATCGTGCCGGCCAGCGTTCCGTCGTACCTCTTGTCGGCGACGGCGGCGAAGGTCTCGAAGGTGCCCTGCAGGATGCCCTGGGTGCCGATGTAGATCCAGGAGCCGGCCGTCATCTGGCCGTACATCGTCAGGCCTAGGTCCTCGAGGCGACGGAACTCCTCCCAGTTCGCCCAGTCACCCACCAGGTTGGAGTTGGCGATCAGCACGCGCGGCGCCCACTCGTGCGTACGCATGACACCGACCGGCTTGCCGGACTGGACGAGCAGCGTCTCGTCGTCGGCCAGTGTCTGCAGGGTGCGGACGATCGCGTCGTACGCCGGCCAGCTGCGCGCTGCTCGGCCGGTCCCGCCGTACACGACGAGGTCGTCGGGTCGCTCGGCGTTCTCCGGGTCCAGGTTGTTCATCAGCATCCGCATCGGCGCCTCGGTCTGCCAGCTGCGCGCAGTCAGCGTGGTGCCACGGGGAGCGCGGACAGGCCGGGCTCCGGGAAGACCCTGGTTCTGGTTGCTCAACGGAGTTCTCCAATCGTGTCTTCGACACTGGTGACGACGGCGCCGGAATGAACGAGCTCGACGGCGTGCTCGATCTCGGGCGCGAGGTGGCGGTCCGGACCGGGCCCTTCGACGCGGGTCCGCAGCAGCGAGAGCACAGCGCCGGTCGCAGGCGAGGGCGCCAACGGGGCTCGCATGTCCAGCGCACGCGCTGCGGTGAGGATCTCGATCGCCACCACCCGGGTGAGCCCGTCGACCGACCGACGCAGCTTGCGTGCCGCCGACCAGCCCATCGACACGTGGTCCTCCTGCATCGCGCTCGAGGGGATCGAGTCGACACTTGCGGGGTTCGCGAGGCGCTTGAGCTCGGAGACGATGGCGGCCTGGGTGTACTGCGCGATCATGTGGCCGGAGTCGACGCCGGGGTCGTGGGCGAGGAACGGCGGCAGCCCGTGGCTGCGGGCCTTGTCCAGGAACCGGTCGGTGCGGCGCTCGGAGATGGACGCCACGTCGGCCGCGGCGATGGCGAGGAAGTCGAGCACGTAGGCAACCGGGGCACCGTGGAAGTTCCCGTTCGACTCGACCCGCCCGTCGTCGAGAACGACTGGGTTGTCCACGGCCGAGTCGAGCTCTCGGGAGGCGACGTTGGCCGCGTGGTCGACGGTGTCACGGGCGGCCCCGTGCACCTGCGGCGAGCAGCGCAGCGAGTAGGCGTCCTGGACCCGGTTGCAGTCCGGGCCGCGGTGGCTGTCCATGATCGCGGAGTCCGCCAGAATCCGCCGCAGGTTCTCGGCCGAGGCGGCCTGCCCCGGGTGCGGGCGGAGCGCCTGGAGGTCCGCGGCGAACACCCGGTCCGTGCCGAGCTGGGCCTCGACCGACATGGCCGCTGCGATGTCGGCGGCCTTCAGCACCATCCGCAGGTCCGCGATCGCCATGACCAGCATGCCGAGCATGCCGTCGGTACCGTTGATCAGCGCCAGGCCCTCCTTCGCGCCGAGCTCGACGGGTTCGAGACCAGCAGCCTCGAGTGCCGCCGCCGCGGCGACGAGCGTCCCGGTCGCGTCGCGCACGTCGCCCTCCCCCATCAGCGCCAGCGCGCAGTGAGACAGCGGCGCGAGGTCGCCGGAGCAGCCCAGCGAACCGTACTCACGAACGACCGGCGTGATGCCGTGGGTCAGCATCGCGGCCATGGTCTGCGCGGTCTTCAACCGGATCCCGGTGTGACCGGTCGCCAGTGTCGAGAGCCGGAGCAGCATCAGCGCGCGGACCACCTCCCGCTCCACCTCCGGGCCACTGCCGGCGGCGTGGGAGCGGACCAGCGACTTCTGCAGCTGCGCGCGCATCTCGGTGGGGATGTGCCTGGTGGCGAGCGCGCCGAAGCCGGTGGAGATGCCGTACGCCGGTGTGGGTGCCGCGGCCAGCTCCTCGACCGCCTTGCGGGCCTGCTCGATCGCCGCCACGGCGTCGCTGGTCAGCTCGACCGCCGCCCCGTCGCGGGCCACCGCGACCAGTTCTTCGAAGGAGACGGGGCCGACCCCGACCTGCACGAGTGTCATGGCTACATTCCACTCCACGGTGGGGGCGCCGACCAGCGGCGGCGCTTCACAATCGTCTCGGATCCGAGACGGCTGGCCCTAGACTCAGCCGGACAGCGCCCTGCGGACGAGGAGGATCGGCATGGCCCAGGTCCCTGCTGCCACCCGCGCGTTGCGGGTGCTGCGGTTCCTCGCCGGGCAACCCGACCCGGTCTCGCTCGACCGGCTTGCCAAAGCCGTGGACATCCCCCGGTCGACGGCGTACCACCTCGTCAACGCCATGATCGAGGAAGGCTTCGTCGTACACCTGCCCGAGGAGCACCGCTACGGCCTCGGCGTGGCCGCCTTCGAGGTCGGCAGCGGGTACGCCCGCCAGGTGCCGCTGCAGCGGATTGCCGGCCGCTACCTCGCCGGACTGGTGGACACGGTCGGGCAGTCCGCACACCTGGCGGTGCTCCACGGCCGCGACGTCCTCTACGTGGTCGAGGAGCGCGCACCAGGCCGCCCGCCCCTGGTCACCGACGTCGGCGTCCGGCTTCCCGCTCACCTCACCGCGAGCGGCCGCGCGATCCTCGCTGCCCTGCCGCAGAACCAGGTACGCGCGCTCTACCCGGACCGGGCCGCGTTCGTGGACCGGCACGGCGTCGGCCCGTCCTCGTTGAGCGCGCTGCGTTCCCTGCTGGTGGAGACCCGCCAGCGTGGTTACGCGATGGAGGACGGCGAGGTGACTCCCGGGTTCTCGTCCGTGGCTGCCGTCGTCCTCGACCACAACGGGCACCCGGTCGCCGGCATCGCGGTCACCTACCCGCGCGACGAGGTCGCGGACCCCTCAGCGGCGATCCGGGCCACCCAGCAGACCGCGGCCCTGCTCACCCGGCGGATCGTGGGAAGGCCCCGTCGGCCGGAGGCGTGACCAATCCGGTCGGGGCTCGTTGCTGTTGCCAAGCGACCCGGCCGGAGGTTCTCGGATGCCCAACGACCACGTCACCTCCACCCACGCTCGAGCGCGACTGCTCCGCTCGGCCGGTCCGACCGCCTGGCTGCTCGTCGCAACCGGTCTCGCCTTCCCGGCACCAGCGGTGGCCGGCGGCGGACACGACCACGACCACAGCGACACCGCCGGCAAGAACCTGGTGTCGCGGGCCACCAGCGACACCGCCGACCCGCTGGCCCAGGACCCGACCACCGCCGAGCAGATCGCAGCGAACTTCGGAGCGGTCGCTGCTCGCCGCGCCGGCCCGGAGCCTGTCCTTCTGCCGGGTCCCCGGCCAGCCCCTCGCCACGAGGTCCCCGAGGACCGCTACGCCATGGCCGGCGGCTGCTACGCCCTGAAGGCCGGCCCGGGATGGGTACGCCGGTCCGCGGACGGGTTCAGCACCGCCGCACCGTCGCTCGAACAGGCGGAGCCGTTCCACTTCCGGGCCACCGACCTCGGCAAGTACCTGCTCTTCGACAGCGGCCGGCGTTTCGTCACCGGCTCGACCGCTCCCCTGACATCCTCCGAGCACGTGCACGCTGCGGCCCAGCCGGGTCGTGACGCCGACTGGTCGGTGACGCAGCGCGGATCGTCGTACCTCTTCCGCCTGCCGCACGCCGACCAGGGGCTGAGCGTGGACGACGACGGCGGCCTCGTCCTGGCCGACCGGGCCACGCCTCTCCGGCTGCGTCTAGTCGATGGCTGTGCCCGCTGGCCGGAGGTCCGCACGAGCGTCCGGGGCAGGCCGCACCGCGGGGAGACCCCGTTCGCGGAGGTTCGCGGCTACGTCGACGCGCACACGCACGGGATGGCGTTCGAGTTCCTCGGTGGCAAGGTGCACTGCGGCCGGCCGTGGCACCCATACGGCGTGGCCTACGCACTGCAGGACTGCGAGGACCACACCGCAACCGCAGGCAAAGGCGCCGCCCTCGAGAGCTTTCTGTCCGGCGACACCGATG
>JBFIWG010000286.1:0-4630 GCA_041606495.1 Nocardioidaceae bacterium | reverse complement strand
GCCTCCTCCCAGGTGAGGCGCGTCGGCTTCGGGAACACGTTCTCGGCCGGTACGGCGACGAGCTCGGCGTGCGTGCCGTCCGTGGGCGAGCCCAGGATCTCGTAGCGAGGTCCAGGCGCCAGCCGACTCTCGCCCCACCAGAGCGAGGGCGACACCACGACCTCAGCCCCCAGCCGCACGTCCTCGACACCGGCTCCGAGTGCGACCACCACACCGGCACCGTCCGAGCCGATCACCGAGGGCCGCTCCAGGCTCTCTCGGTCGGCGACGGTCATCGCGTCGAGGCGGTTCAGCGCCGCTCGCACCAGACGGACCAGGACCCACCCTTCGGGGACGTCAGGGTCGGGCCACTCACGCACCAGGATCGGGTCGCTGTCGAGATCGGGGCTCAGCACCGCTGCACGCACGGGGACTCCCTCAGCTAGGACGGCCGACTGGCCGCTGTTCGGTTCGACTAGAACCAGCATGAGGAGGCGGGCTGTCATGAACCTGTCAGCCATGAGCCGCGGCTGAAGCGGGTATCAGCTCGGGTGGTAGAGTTACCCGACATACCCCCCTGGGTATTCGTCCGACGTCAAGGAGAGTCCATGTGTAGTGCAGTGAAGTGCCGGACCTGCGGCAAGACGACCTGGGCGGGCTGCGGCCAGCACGTGCAGCAGGTCATGGCCGGAGTGCCGACCTCGGAGCGCTGCCCGGGGCACCCCAAGCCGGCGCGCAACGAGGGCGGTGGCTGGTTCAGCCGACTCCTCGGTCGAGGCTGAGCTCTCTACTCTCGCTCCAGGTCGTCCAGCCAGTGCCTCACCGTCGCCTGGTGGGCATCCCACGCGCGCCACACAGCCAGCGCCCAGTCCGCGGCCGTCACCTGTCCTGCAAGCACGTGATCGACAGTGATCGTCCCTACCGGCGTCGGCTGCACCAGCCACGGCCACGAAGCCGCACCCAGAGCACACCGACAACACAGGTCGGACTCTACGTAACCTCGCAGTCGCGGCGTCGTTGACGGGTCCGTGACAACTCGATACGCACCCGCCACCCCGCTCTCGCGAGGACGCCGGACCCTCACCCTGCTCGTGATCGCGAGCACGATGCTCCTGGCCCCCTCGCCGGCCCCAGCCGCCGCCAGCGCCTGCGCAGCCACTCCCCCGTCGAACGCCCAGCCCGTCCCCGCCGCCGAGGTACTCCCCACCGGCGTCGAGCAGACCCGGATCCGGTGGACCAAGTGGCACAGCCGGCTCGTGTACGGCGATGCCGCCACCCTCGAGGGTCAGGTCGTCACCGACCAGGGCGCGATCCCCGAAGCCACGGTCCGCCTGCTCACCCGCGAGGCAGGATCGAATGAGTGGCAGGCCGGACGCTCGACCGAGACCGACCCCGAGACCGGCGTCTTCTCCTTCTCATGCCTGCGCCCGGGCATGAGCACGGACTACCGCGTGGTCTACGACGGGACGCTCTACTACGAGGGCTCCAGCGCCGACCGAAGCACGGCAGTCGCCCGGCGGATGCCGGACACGATGCGCCAGCGAACCGCGAACAAGTTCCGGTTCGTCGGGTCGGTATCCCCCGAGTACGTCGACCGGACCGTCGTACTGCAGCGCAAGAACTGCCCGAAGTGCCGGTGGCGCAACGTGGCGCGCAGGGACACCACAAGCAGCTCAGCCTGGCGGTTCACGATCAGGACGTCGGGCTTCTCGGGCAGCCGGTGGTACCGCGCGACGGTCCCGGCAGATGAGCAGTACGTCCGCAGCTACAGCGATCGCGCCTGGCGGCTTACCACCAGCTAGGACGCCTCTGCGGGCCTAGAGTGCCTCCACGAGGATCGACCAGGGGGACGCATGAGAAGTCGAGATGAGATCGCTCCGCTCACCCACACGTCCGCCTCGCGGCCGCTACGGCGCCCCGACTTGCGGCGACAACTGCGCAAACCGGTGCGGGTCTCGGTCGCGGGGCTGCTCTGGTTGGGCGCGATCTCGGGAGGCATCGGCTTCTCCTTGGGTCACGTCAACCCGTACGGCGACAAGCGGATGCAGCTGATGGAGGGCCAGGCGAGGCTGCACAACAAGCAGAACTGGCTGACCTCGGTGGACGATCCCGAGTCCTCTCAGCAGCTCGCGTTCCACGCCGAGTCGGTGCACTGGTCCGCCGCGTCCCTCGGGAGCGGTGAAGGAGTTCCTCCCTGCCTCGTGGTCGGGCGCGACGTTCCGGTCGAGGTCGGCTACACCTGGTTCGCACTGCCCGGCGGCGGGTCGCGTCAGATGGTCGTCTGGGTTCGCTGCCTTTGAAGCCGACGGGTCGACCGTCAGTCGGCAGCGGGCCTACCGTAGGGCCAGGGGTGAGCTGATGAGCGAGCGTACGGCGTGCGTGGTGATCGGAGGCGGCCCGGCGGGCATGGTGCTGGGTCTGCTGCTGGCCCGGGCCGGCGTCGAGGTCAGCGTGCTGGAGAAGCACGCGGACTTCCTTCGTGACTTCCGCGGCGACACCGTGCATCCCTCCACCCTCGAGCTGCTCGACGAGCTCGGCCTGGGTGAGCGTTTCGCCGAGCTCCCGCACAGCCAGGTCCGCGAGGTCGCGTTCCCGATCCCGGGTGGCGGCTCGCTCGTGGTCGCTGATTTCCGCCGCCTGACCGTCAAGTACCCCTACGTCGCGATGGTGCCGCAGTGGGACCTGCTCAACCTGATCGCCGACGCCGCACGCGACGAGCCGACCTTCGAGCTGCGGATGAGCACCGAGGTCATCGGGCTGCTCCGTGAAGGCGGGTCCGTGCGCGGGGTTCGCTACCGGACCGAGGACGGTGACGTGGGCGAGATCCGCGCCGACCTCGTGGTCGCCTGCGACGGCCGTTGGTCGATGGCGCGCGAGCAGGCGGACCTCCGGCCGAGAGAGTTCCCGGTGCCGATAGACGTCTGGTGGTTCCGGCTGCCTCGCACCGAAAGCGACAGCCCGTCCGCCTTGACCCCGGTCGCCGGCCAAGCCCGCTTCGCCCTCGTCATCCCCCGCAAAGACTTCCTCCAGGTCGCCTACATCGGCAAGAAGGGCATCGACCCCGACCTCCGAGCCGCCGGGATCGCACAGTTTCGAAAGGACCTCGCCGACCTGCTGCCGGCCTATGCCGACCGGGTCTCGGCCATCGAGTCGATGGACGACGTCAAGCATCTCGACGTGCGCCTGAACCGACTTCACCGGTGGCACGTCGACGGACTGCTGTGCATCGGCGACGCGGCGCACGCGATGTCGCCCGTCGGGGGCGTCGGCATCAACCTCGCGGTGCAGGACGCGGTCGCGGCCGCAACCCTGCTCGCCGGACCCCTGCGACGGGGGGCGGCGACCCCTCAGGTGCTCGCATCCGTGCGAAACCGAAGGCTGTTTCCGACCGTGCTGGTCCAGACGATGCAGCGGCTCATGCATCGAGGCTTCGTGGCGCCGATCGTGGAGGGACGTCGGCTCGGCCCACCGAAGCCACTGGTGGCGCTGATGAGCCGCGTGCCGAAGGCGTCGTACATCCCGGCCTACCTGATCGGGGTCGGGCTTCGACCTGAGCACGCGCCGCCCTTCGCCCGCCCGAGGGCTCCGGCATCAGACCCGGAGCCTCGGCACGCCGAGTAACGAGGCTGTCCAACGGCGGTCGACGCAATGCCCCATATGCCCCACCAGTCCTGCGGTCCGTGAGGCACGGTCGGTCCAGGCGGCGTACAGTCAAACGGGTGAGCCCAACTCGCATCCCCACGGGATGCAAGAACCACCAGCGAAAGACCGCCAGTTCTCAGCACCTGAAGCGCCAGTGAGCGTCAGTGAGCCCCTCCCGGGAGAGGACGAAGGCAGCGACGCCCAGCTTCTCGCGGCGCAGCTCGAGCTGCTCGCCGGAGTCGTCGCCGGTCACCACATCAGTCATGCACTGGAGTCCCTCCTCCGGGTGATCGAGCGGGTGTCGACCAGCGGCTTGCTGGCGTCTGTGCTTCTTCTCGATGACGAGGGCAGGCGCCTCCTCCACGGAGCAGCGCCGAGCCTCCCCGAGGACTACAACTCAGCCATCCATGGAGTGGAGATCGGCCCCGCGGTGGGGTCCTGCGGCACCGCCGCCTACCTACGGCAGCAGGTCATCGTCGAGGACATCGCCAGCGACCCGCTGTGGACGGACTACAAGGATCTGGCCCTGGCCGCAGGACTGCACGCGTGCTGGTCGACCCCGATCTTCGGTGTCGGCGGCCGGCTGCTGGGCACGTTCGCCATGTACTACCCGACGCGGCTGAAGCCCACCCAGAGTGACCTCGCCCTGATCGAAGTGCTGGTCAGGACGGTCGCCATGGCCATCGAGCGCAGCCACCGCGACGAGGAGCGCGAGCGAGAGCTGGCCGCGGAACGGACCCTTGCCCTCACCCTGCAGCGGAGTCTCCTGCCACAGGTGCCGACGTGCATCGGGCCTGTCGAGCTGGCCACGCGGTACCGCACCGGTGACCCCGGCGTGCGCGTCGGCGGGGACTGGTTCGACGCGATCGCCGTCGAGGACGGCGTGGTCCTGGTAGTCGGCGATGTCCAAGGTCACGACATCGAGGCCGCGGCCCTCATGGGCCAGCTGCGCACCGTCGTACGAGCCACCGCCAGTGAGGGCCACTCCCCGGCCAGCATCCTCGAGCGT
>JBFIWG010000285.1:0-4661 GCA_041606495.1 Nocardioidaceae bacterium | reverse complement strand
GACAGGTGCTCCTTCTGCTCGAGATAGGCCCGCATGCTGGAGGCGTAGGACACCATCAGCACCGCCAGCACGAGCACGAGGATTGCGGCCCGGCCGGTGAAGCGGGCTCGTGGTGGTCGCTGCACGCCGGTCGCGGGGCGAGGGCGCACCGCGCCAGAGCGCTGGCCCGGACGCGATGCGGGGCGTGACCCGGCCCGCGGGCGGGAGGGACGGTTCGACGTACCCCGGGAACCGGATCCCCGGGGTGACGACGGACGGCTGTTGGACACCTACGGGGACCTCAGGCCTTCCCGAAGCGCGGGAAGGCGCCACGACCGGCGTAGCGAGCCGCGTCGTCGAGCTCCTCCTCGATGCGGAGCAGCTGGTTGTACTTCGCGACGCGCTCGGACCTGGCCGGGGCGCCGGTCTTGATCTGGCCGCAGTTCGTGGCCACCGCGAGGTCGGCGATGGTGGTGTCCTCGGTCTCTCCGGAACGGTGGCTCATCATGCAGCGGAAGCCGTTGCGGTGGGCGAGGTCGACCGAGTCGAGAGTCTCGGTGAGCGAGCCGATCTGGTTGACCTTCACCAGCAGCGCGTTGGCGGACTGCTCTGTGATGCCACGACCGAGGCGCTCGACGTTGGTCACGAACAGGTCGTCACCGACCAGCTGGACCTTGTCACCGAGGGCCGCGGTCATCGCTGCCCAGCCCTCCCAGTCCTCCTCGTCCAGCGGGTCCTCGATCGAGACGATCGGGTACGACGCGACGAGGTCGCTGTAGTAGGCCAGCATCTGCTCGGCCGACTTCGACTCGCCCTCGAAGGTGTAGGACCCGCCCTCGCAGAACTCGGTGGCGGCCACGTCGAGCGCGAAGACGATGTCCTCGCCGACCCTGAGGCCGGTCTTCTCCACCGCAGTGGTGATCAGGTCCAGCGCCTCCCGGTTCGAGGCCAGGTCCGGCGCGAAGCCGCCCTCATCGCCGAGGCCGGTGGCCAGGCCGCGGTCCTTGAGCACCGACTTCAGGGAGTGGTAGACCTCCGTGCCCTGGCGCAGCGCCTCGCGGAACGTGGGGGCCCCGACCGGCGCGATCATGAACTCCTGGACATCGACGCCGGTGTCGGCGTGCGCGCCGCCGTTGAGGATGTTCATCATCGGCACCGGCAGCAGGAAGGCGTTCGGGCCGCCGACGTAGCGGAACAGCGGGAGGCCGGCGGACTCGGCGGCGGCGCGGGCCACGGCCAGCGAGACGCCGAGGATCGCGTTCGCACCCAGCTTGGCCTTGTTCGGGGTGCCGTCCAGGTCCAGCATGCGCTGGTCGACCAGCCGCTGCTCGGAGGCCTCGAACCCGACCAGCTCGGGACCGATCTCGTCGAGGACCGCCGTCACGGCGTTGTCGACGCCCTTGCCGGCGTAGCGGGAGCCGCCGTCGCGCAGCTCGACCGCCTCGAAGGCGCCGGTGGAGGCGCCGGAGGGCACCGCCGCCCGACTGACGGTGCCGTCGTCGAGGGCTACCTCGACCTCGACAGTGGGGTTTCCGCGCGAGTCGAGAATCTCGCGCGCGCCAACAGCCTCGATGGACGCCACGGTGTGCTCCTAGGTCGGGGAAGTTCCTTGGTCGGCCCCAGCCTAACGGCGATCGGCGTCCTGGTCGGGCATGGCTCGCCCCGTGGAAGACACCGTGGAAGACACCGTGGAAGACACCGTGCAGAGCGACCGTGCGTGACTCCGTCCCACCTGCCTCGTTGGGCACCACGCGCACACCGACCCCAGGGGGCTTTCACATGTTCACTTCCCGCGTCACGGCGGTCCTTGTCGTCGCCGGACTGGCACTTGTGGCGGCGATCGCCCCCGCCGAGCCGAGACCGGCCCTCGCAGCGACCGCGGACGAGGTCTACGAGGTGCACCACGTGCCGACGGTCGACGGCGCCGTGATCCGGGTCGAGGTGTGGCGCGACGCGTCGTTCGACGCCGAGAAGCAGCCGGTGATCCTCACCTACTCGCCGTACAACTCGCTGAGCGAGCCGGACACCGCCCGCGACTCACTGGGTCGGACCTACGTTCCTCAGGGCTACGCGCGGGCGGTCGCGGACGTGCTTGGCACTCGTGGATCGACAGGGTGCTGGGACTACGGCGGCGCGGACGAGCAGCAGTCGGGCGTGGACGTCGTGAAGTACCTTGCGGACAGGCCATGGTCGAACGGCAAGGTCGCCATGACCGGCGGGTCCTACAACGGGACCACGGCCACCATGGTCGCTGCCCGAGGCGCAGAGGTGCCGGAGCTGGCCGCGATCATTCCGATCGCCGCGATCAGCCGCTGGTACGGCTACGCGTACGGCAACGGGGTGCGCTACTTCCTCAACTCCAAGGTGCCGACCGACGAGGGCTTCGACACTCCCCTGGCCTTCGACGTCGGCTTCGGCAAGACCGTCGCGGCGGACCCGATGGGACAGCACTTCGCGGACACGTTGCGCTCACGGACCGCTGAGTGCGGCGCGGTCGAGCACACCGAGGAGGGCTACAGCCGCAACCCCGACTACGACGGGTTCTGGACCGAGCGTGACTACCGCAAGGACGCCTCCCGCTTCCGTGCCGCGGTCCTGCTCGCCCACGGCTGGCAGGACTACAACGTCAAGCAGGAGGAGACGACCGAGCTGTTCCGGTCGCTTCCCGTGGACGACCCGGCGACCGCAGCGGTCGAAGGTGTCCCCTTCAAGCTGATGTACCTCACCCAGGGCTCCCACTCCGGCGGCACCAGCGGCGAGCAGTGGAAGGGCCTGCTCAGCAGGTTTCTCGAGCGCACGCTGAAGGGCGTCGACAACGGCGTCGAGGGCGAGGGGCCGGTCATCACCCAGGGTCGCTCGGCCGCAGGGCCCGGCGGCTTCTCCGTCGAGGACGGCTACCCGCTGCCGCAGACCGACAAGACCACCCTGTGGCTGCGCGAGTCCTACGACGCCGACGAGCTGATCGGGCTCGGCGTTCCGGCCCTCCCGGGGCTCGGCGAGGACGGCGCACTGTCGTCGAAGCCAGACCGAGGTGAGGGCGACCACGTTGCGTCGTACGTCGAGACCGGGACCTCGACCGAGGAGCTGCCGGCCCGTAGCGGCCGCTACTACCTGTCACTGCCGGTCGCCGAGGACACCCGGCTCGTCGGGTCCGCCGTGCTCGACGCCTGGCTCCGGGTCTCCGACGAGACGATGCACCTGACCCCGGTGCTGGTCGACGTCGCGCCGGACGGGACGGTGCGGACGCTCGAGCGCGGCTTCCAGCACGTCGACTACCGGGACGGCCTGGACAGCCGGGACCCGGCGGTCGGTCAGTGGGTCCGCACCCGGGTCGAGCTGCTGCCTCAGGACTACACCGTCGCGGCCGGGCACCGGATCGGGCTGTTCGTGCAGAGCTCGAACACGGTCTGGGCGGTACCCGGCAACCCGGGCCAGGTCGATGTCGCAACCGGTCGGATCCAGGGCGTGACGCCCGGGTCGAGGCTGGTGCTCCCGACGATCGGCGAGCAGGCCCGCTTCTCGCGCGGCTAACCGGGTCCGGCTGCGGCTAGCCGGACCCCGGATGTGAGCAACGGACGGTTCCTCGGCTCGGAAACCGTCCGTTGCTCACACGCGGTTGGACGAGCCGACCCGGGCTAGGCGGTCTCGGCCTCGCGGATGGCATCGGCGAGTCGACGTACGGCGTCGCGCAGCGCCTGCTCCGGATCGTCGCCGGCAGCCCGGGCCTCGACCACCAGCGTCAGCAGCCGGTCGCCGAGCGCGTCCCCACCCGTCGTCGGGGTGACCCCGAGCTTGCCGGCACGTCCGAGCACCTTGTCGGCCAGCGCGAGCGCGGGCAGCGTCGTGGGGATGCCCTCGAGCACCGAGCCCCTGCCCTTCTCGGCAGCCTTCAGGGTCTCCCAGTTGACCTCCACCTCGGCGGCGTCTGCGACGTCGAGCCCCGCGAAGACGTGGGGGTGGCGGTGCACCAGCTTGTCGACGATCCCGCCGGCGACGTCGTCGATGCTGAACGGGTCGTCAGGGTGCTCCTCGCCGATCCGGGCGTGGAAGTACACCTGCAGCAGCAGGTCGCCGAGCTCCTCGCGCAGGTGCTCGCGGTCGTCGTTCTCGATCGCCTCGAGCGTCTCGTAGCTCTCCTCGAGGAGGTACTTCGCCAACGTGCGATGGGTCTGCTCACGGTCCCAGGGGCACTGGGTCCGGAGCCGGTCCATCACGGTGACGAGGTCGAGCAGCCGCGAGCCCGGCACGTCGTACGACGCGTGCAGGACCTCGACCTCGGGGACCTCGCGCCCGGACTCACCGGCGGCGACGATCTCGCTCGCCAACGCGCCGGCCAGGGAGGTGGACTCCTCGTCCGAGGCCAGCCACACCACGTCACGCTCGCCGGCCGCCTGGAGCAGGTCGGACGCCGTCGGGGACGGGAGTACGTCGACCCGGTGACCGGCCGCGGTCACGGCACGGAACACCGGCAGCCCGTCGTCGGAGGCGAGCACCCGCTCGGCCGAGGACACGGCCTGCCAGGCCGGCCACGACATCAGCCCCGGGGCGACCCGAGGGCTGGTGACGAGGAAGGTCAGCCGCACTGCTGCGTCGCAGGCAGCTCGGACACCCACGCGTCGGAGGGCTGGGCGCGGTCGCCGGCGCGGGCGCGCTCGGAGGCAGGCACGGACAGGGACGTGCCG
>JBFIWG010000284.1:0-4662 GCA_041606495.1 Nocardioidaceae bacterium | reverse complement strand
CGGGCCGCGCGGGGGTCGATCAGTGACGTGGCCTCGTCGAGCACCAGCGTGTGCGGGTCGGCGAGCACCAGCCGGGCCAGGGCCACCTGCTGTGCCTGCGGCGGGGTGAGGCTGCGGCCGCCTGAGCCGACCACGGTGTCCAGGCCGAGGGGGAGGGCCTCGACCCACCCGCGGGCGTCGACGGCGTCGAGCGCGGACAGCAGACGTTCGTCGTCGGCCACGCCGTCGAGGGCCAGGGCGAGGTTCTCACGCAGGGTGCCGACGAAGACGTGGTGCTCCTGGGTGACCAGCGCGACATGTCCCCGCAGGTCGCCCAGCGGTAGCTCGGTCAGGCCCACGCCACCGACGGTGACCGACCCGGTCCGGGGAGGGTGGATCCCCGCAAGCAGCCGGCCCAGCGTGGACTTGCCGGCGCCGGACGGTCCGACCATCGCGATCCGTTCGCCCACTCCGACGGAGAGGTCCACGCCGTGGAGCACGTCGCGACCCTCGACGTAGGAGAAGCGCACGTCGCTCGCCTCGACCTGCTCGTCACGGGGCTCTCGCCCGGTGGCCACGCGGTCGTCGGGGACGTGCGCGACGCCGAGCAGGCGGGCCAGCGACGCCGCGCCCACCTGCAGCTCGTCGAGGATGCTGACGATCCGGTCGACCGGGTCGATCAGCATCTGCACGTACAGCGTCGCCGCGGTCACGTCGCCCAGAGAGACCTGGCCCTGGGTGTAGAGGTAGCCGCCGAAGAGCAGTGTCGCCACGGTCGGGATCAGGTAGGCGACCTCGACGGAGGGGAAGAACACCGTGCGAAGGAAGAGCGTGTACTTCTCCGCGGCGTAGGACTCGGCGATGTCGCCGTCGACCCGCTCGACCCGTTTCCGGCCGAGGTCGAGCGCCTCCACCGTGCGGGCACCCTCGACCGTCTCGGTGAGCGAGGCGTTGATCGCGGCGTACGACGCGTTCTCCCGCAGGTAGCCGTCCTTGGCGCGGGCGAGGTACCAGCGCAGGCCGATCACCAACGGGGGTACGCCGAGAAGGCACGGGATCGCGACCCACCAGCCGACCAGCAGCGCGGCGGTGAAGGTCATGATCGCGGTGAGCACCGCGATGCTCCACTCCGGCAGCGCCCAGCGCACCGACCAGCCGAGCTGCTCCACGTCCCGGGAGGTACGGGTCAGCAGGTCTCCGCTGCCGGCACTCTCGACCACCCCGACCGGGAGGGCGAGGGTGTTCTCGACGAAGTCCTCGCGGAGCTCGGCGAGGATCCGCTCACCCAGCACGAACGAGACGTAGCGGGCGTACCTCGTCAGCACGGTCTGGGCGAGCAGGAACATCGCCAGGACGAGGATGATCCGGTTGACGTGCCCGAGAGTCGTGCCGCGCTCGACGGCCTCGACCAGGTCGCCCAGCAGGCGCGGGCCTGCCAGCGCGGCCAGGGCGGCGGCACTGTGCAGCGCGATCGCCGCGAACACCGACTTCGGGTAGCGCTTCAGCAGGTGCGCGGCGTAGCGGCGCACCTGGCGTCCGTCGGCGACCGGGAGGATCTCGCTCATACGGCTGCCTTCTCCTCGCGGGTCACGACGGCGCGGTACTCCGGCACGTCTCTCAGCAGGTGTCGGTGGCTGCCGAAGGCCAGCACCTTCCCGTCCCGGAGGAAGGCGACGTTGTCGACGCGGTCGAGCAGCAGGGGGCTGGACGTGGTGACCACCGTGGTGCGGCCTGCCCGGTGGGCGTGCAACCGGTCGGCCACGCGAGCCTCGGTGTGGGCGTCCACCGCGGAGGTGGGCTCGACCAGGATCAGGATCTCGGGGTCCGCGGCCAGGGCGCGGGCCAGCACCAGGCGCTGACGCTGGCCACCCGAGAACGAGCGGCCGCGCTCGGTGACGACCGTGGCCATTCCCTCGGGGAGCGCCTCGAGGATGTCCTCGGCCGAGGCGGTCCGCAGTGCCTCGGCGACGGCCTCGGGTCCCCGGTCCCGGATGTCGACCTGGTCGGCGAGCCGGCCGGAGAACAGCGTGCTGCCGGTGTCGGAGACCACGATCCGCCGTCGTACGACGTCCCGGTCCAGGCCGCCGAGCGGCACGTCGCCCCAGAGCACCTCGCCCTCGGCGTACCGGCCGAGCCGGTCGGCCAGGGCCGCGCTGTCCTCAGGCGGATCGGACACGATCGCGGTCAGCTGCCCGTGCGGGACCCGGAGTCCACTGGTCGCGTCGACCAGCTCCGCGTCGAGAGGCGGCTCGTCGTACCCGGGCTCGGCGTCGACCATCTCGGGCTCCAGGGCGAGGACCCGGACCACCCGGCGCGCCGCGACGAATGCCCGGATCCACTTGTTCGCGAACTCGGTGGCGGTGCGCAGCGGGATCATCAGGAAGGCTGCGTAGCCGTAGAAAGCCACCAGCTCGCCTGCGGTGATCCGTCCCTGCACGGCGAACCGGGCGCCCAGCCACACCACGAGCACCACGAAGATGCCGGGCAGCAGGATCTGGAGCGCGTCCAGCACCGACTGCAGCCGCCCGACCTGAACTCCTGCCTTGCGCACGTCCTGGGAGTCGCGCACGTAGCGGTCGTGGAAGACTGCTTCGCCGCCGATGCCGCGCAGCACGCGCAGCCCCCCGACGATGTCGGTGGCGAGGTTGGAGAGCGCGCCCATCATCTCGCGCTGCGTCAGGTTCCGCTTCTGCAGCGGCTTGAGCAGGGGGCCGATCAGCAGCAGCAGCAGCGGGACCCCGATCAGCACGACCAGGCCCAGCGTGGTCGAGGTGTTCAGCAGGATCACCGCGACCACCAGGAAGGAGACCACGGCGCCGGCGGCTCGCGCGATGACGTCCATCGCGTTGCCGAGGTGGGACAGGTCGTTGGTGCCGATCGCTACCACCTCGCCGGTCGCCACCCGCTTGGGCAGCGTCGCTCCGAGGCGGGTGGCCTGGCGGGTGACCAGCTGGACGGTGCGGTAGGCCGCGGTGAGCCAGTTGGTCACCGCGAACCGGTGCCGGATGATCCCCGCGGCCGCCTGGACCAGGCCGATGCCGAGCATCACCGCGGCCCACTTGACTAGGGCGCCGGTGTCCTTCGCGGCGATTCCCTTGTCGATGGCCAGACCGATGACGGCGGGCATCACAGCCTGGGAGACCATCCAGATCACGCCGAAGAACATGCCGAGCGCCAGGGTGCGCCACTGGCCGGTGACCAGCCACCAGAGGAAGCGCATCGGGCTCCGGTGGTCGGCTACTCCGGGGTGTTCGAGGGGTAAGTGGCGCACACGGGTAACGGTACGTATCGGACACCGTCCTCAGCGAATTGTTTTCCGCCCGGCGACCCCTGCCGCTGCCGTTGATTTCGACTTCTGGACACCTTCTGTTTGCCCACGTTCTGCGAGTCCGTCACGTGATGCCCGTTCTGTCACCTCATGATCACTCTCGGGACCTCAGGTCGGCTCCAGCAAGGAGTACTGCTAATGGCGGCATCCACCCTCATGACGTCGGTGGCGCTCGCGCCTACCACCATCGCTTCGGCGGCACCGCAACGCCACAGCGAGCCGGCCGTGGATGAGCCTCTCGTCGTCGCGCATCGTGGCGCTTCCGGCTATCGCCCGGAGCACACGCTGGCCTCCTACAAGCTGGCTATCGGGATGGGCGCGGACTACATCGAGCCGGACCTGGTCTCGACCAAAGACGGCGTCCTCGTCGCCCGTCACGAGAACGAGATCTCGGGTACGACGGACGTCGCCGAGCACCCGGAGTTCGCCGACCGCTTCACCACCAAGACCATCGACGGCCAGCGGATCAGCGGCTGGTTCACCGAGGACTTCACCCTCGACGAGCTGAAGACCCTCCGGGCGAAGGAGCGGCTCCCCGGCGTCCGCCCCGACAACACCCGGTACGACGGCCGGTTCCAGGTCCCCACCCTCGACGAGGTGCTCGACCTCGTCGCACGCGAGAGCCGCCGCCGCGGCGAGGTGATCGGGGTCTACCCCGAGACCAAGCACCCGACCTACTTCGACTCGATCGGGCTCTCCCTCGAGGAGCCGCTCGTCCGGACCCTGCGCCGTCACCACCTCGACCGGCCCAACGCCCGGGTGTTCATCCAGTCCTTCGAGACCCAGAACCTGCGCGAGCTCTCCCGGCGGGTCCGGGTGCCGCTGGTGCAGCTGGTCGACGCGTCCGGGGCGCCGTACGACTTCGTCGCCTCCGGGGACCCGCGCACCTACGCCGACCTGGTCACACCCGCGGGTCTGCGGGAGATCTCGACCTACGCCCAGTCGCTGGGCGCGAACAAGAACATCGTGCTGCCGCGTGACTCGGCCGGCTACCTCACCGAGCCGAGCAGCGTGGTCGACGACGCACACGCAGCGGGCCTGGAGGTGCACGTGTGGACGATGCGGGACGAGAACCAGTTCATGGCCCGCGACTTCTGGAACGGCGCGAACCCCAATGCCAAGGGCGACGCGTTCGCGGAGTACACAGCCTTCTTCGAGGCTGGGGTCGACGGCGTGTTCTCCGACCACCCCGACACCGCGGTCGAGGCGCGCGACGCCTGGGTCGCCAGCCGAAAAGGCGTCCTAGCCTCCCGTTGAGCCGGGGGTTCTGCCGGGTTGAGCCGGGCGTTCTGCCGGGTTGAACCGCGGGTTCTGACGCAACAAGCCGGGAGCTGTGACGTCGTCACAGCTCCCGG
>JBFIWG010000283.1:0-4716 GCA_041606495.1 Nocardioidaceae bacterium | reverse complement strand
TGGACGGCTCGATGTACCCGTGCGCGAGAACCAGCACCGGGAACGGTCCACGGCCGGCCGGCACGTTCATCACGCCGGTGATGGTGAGGTCCTCGCTGCGGTAGCGGGCGGCGTACTGCGTGTAGGCGTCGGCGCGGGCCAGGACCTGGCCGAGCCGGAGCCGGCGCCCGTCGTACCTCTTGTCGAACAGTGCCGGGACGGACACCGGGTGTGGCGGCTTGCGTGACCTAGTGGGCGAGGTGGCGGGCGTGTCCGTGGTCCCGGGCCCCGGGGGCGCAGGCTCAGTCGTGGCCGCCGGCCCGGATTGGGTGTCGTCCGGGTCGCTGCTCGGGCTCTCGGGCTGAGCGTCCGGCGCCGTGGGCGTCGCGGAGGGGGACGGTTCCGGCGGCGGTGCGGCGGAGGGAGTGCCGGTGCAGGCCGTGACGGCGAGGAGGACCGCCACAAGGACGAACACCTGGGCGCGACGCACTGCGACACCTCCAGCTGACAAAGCCGATGGGTTCGACAGTACGCCAGGCGTCCGACGACAGGCCTCTGGAGCCGGGACCATGTGGTCGAGTGGTCGACGGCCGAATCCGCGATCCCCGGAGACGAACGCGGAGTCGTCGTGGGTCTGGTCGGGAGTGGGGGCGGCGCCTCAGACGACCTGGTGCAGCCAGCGCACAGGTGCCCCGTCGCCGGCGTGACGGAAGGTCTCGAGCTCGTCGTCCCAGGGCTTGCCCAGCAGCTTGTCGATCTCGTTGAGGAGGGTGGTGTCGCCGAGTGCCGCCTTGACCACCGCGGCCTTGAGCCGGTCCTCGGGGATCATGATGTCGCCGTGGATTCCGGTGACGGCGTGGAAGATGCCGAGATCGGGGGTGTAGGAGAACCGGGTGCCCTCGGTGCCGCTGGTGGGCTCCTCCGTCACCTCGAACCGAAGCTGGTTCCAGCCGCGCAGTGCTGAGGCAATGGCTGCAGCCGTGCCGGCCTCTCCTGTCCAGGAGTACTCCGCACGGTACGTGCCTGCCTGGGCGCCCTGCGGCGTCCACTCGAGGTTGGCGGCGTGGCCAAGCACGCCGCCGGCGGCCCACTCGATGTGCGGGCACAACGCAGACGGCGCCGAGTGGACGTAGAGAACGCCCCGTGTCGCATTACGTGTGGTCACCGTGACCTCCTCATATCCGGCGTCGAGATACGCCTTCCCCAGCGGTCTCGTGACGTGGATATCGAGTGTGTCCGGTGACACGTGTGTGAACTTGTGCTCCTATTGTGACCTATGTTCCGACCCAGCGGTCACATCGACACCATAAATCTCATTCTTCACCCTGGCTACTGCGGGTCTAGGCCATCCGTCCGCGTGCCTTGAGCCGGGTGTTCGGCATCGGCGGCGCCAGCAACCGATCACCGTCGAAGTCCGCGACCCGGCCGTAGCGCTCGGGAACCCAGTCAAGCCCCTCACCGTTCCAGTCTTCTCGCTGCTCGACGATCTCCTCGTGGCTGCGGCCGATGAAGTTCCACCACATCACGATCTCCTCCTCGAACGGAGCCCCGCCGAGCAGGAGAACCACGGTGTCCTCACCGGCGGCCAGCGAGAGCTCGGTGCGCCCCCGACCGAGGTAGCTCATCGCGTTGAGGGGTACGTCGGTGCCGCCGACCGTCGCCACGCCCTGGACGGTGAGCACGCCGTACTCGAACGTCGGGTCGAGCGAGAGGGTGGTCGACGCCCCGGAGGCAAGGCTGATCTCGGCGCCCACCAGAGGCGTGAACGCCGGCGCCTCGGAGCGGAGTCCCTCGAGCTCACCGACCAGGACCTTCGTCGTGACCCCGTCCCGCTCCCCCGTCGGCAGATCGGCGATGTGGGTGAAGTCGGGTGCCGTGGCGTTGCGGACCGCGTCGGGCAGGCAGACCCACAGCTGGACCCCGTGCAGCAAGGTGGGCGCGGTGTCCGGCGACACCTCGGCGTGACAGATGCCTCGCCCGGCTGTCATCACGTTCAGCTGCCCGGGTCGGATCCGTTGCTCGGACCCGAGGCTGTCGGTGTGCAGCCCCTCGCCCTCGAAGAGCCAGGTCACGGTCTGCAGTCCCGTGTGCGGATGGGGTGGCACCCACATCCCGCCGGTCTGCTTGATGTCGTCGGGACCGTAGTGGTCCAGGAAGCACCAGGCGCCGATCATCCGCCGGGTCTTGTTGGGCAGGATCCTCCGGACGTGGGTGGTGCGCCCGAGCAGCACGTCGCGAGGTTCGAGCGGCTCATGCACCGTGGTGAACGTGCTCATGCCGCCAGTCTCGCACCGTGGTCAACGGTCGGCGAGCCCTCGCTGTGAGGTCGTGAGACGACGGTGAAACCGGGCATACGCAGTTTTTTCATTCCCGAAACACAAGGCGGTGCAAGCAGAAACGTTGCCCGGCCAGTCTTGGTATTGCACCCACGAACACCCGGGAGAAACCATGTTGAAGTCAGTCGCCTTCGATCGTCGCCCTACGCGAACGCTCAGTGACGTCACCACCCGCTACGCAGAGATCAGCGACGCCCCCGCCGTGGAGGCCATGCACGCGCGCTGCTCCGAGCTCACGCTCTACCGCCGCTTCCACACGCCACTGCCCCGTGTCTCGTCGCGGCTGGTCCGCCAGATGATCAACCCCACCGGAGGCTGGAGCCTCGTCGCCGAACGCGGCGACCAGGTCATCGGGTTTGCCTGTGTCGGCCCGATCTCGGTCCTGGAGGCCGAGGTCGGCCTGCTTGTGGAGGACCAGCACCAGGGCAAGGGCCTCGGCACCCGGATGCTTCACGAGATCGCGCTCGACGCGGCCAACCGCAGCTTCCAGTCGCTCCAGATCCTGGCGCAGCCCGAGAACGACCGCGTGCTGTCGACGGTCAAGAAGGCGGGCCTGATCGGACGAGTCGTCTGGGCCGACGACCTGCTCTCCATCTCGGTCCCGATCCGGCGACTCGCACCGGTCGGGCTGCGGCAGCCGGCCTGAGCGTGAGGGCGGCGTCGATCGCGCTCCCCTCGACGCTGCTGGGATCCCTGCGCGAGGATCGGGTGTAGGGCTGAGTTCCTTGCCCTTGACCCACGGAGGGAGCAGCGATGAGCGACCCGGAGACCGTCGTCGTGGTGGGGGCGGGACTCACCGCCGCCCACGCGGTCGAGTCGATGCGCGAGGCGGGGTACGACGGGCGGCTGATCGTGTACGGCGCCGAGCCGCACCCGCCCTACGAGCGGCCGCCGATGTCCAAGGGCTACCTGCTCGGCAATGACGAGCTCGAGTCCGCGTTCCCGCACCCGGCCTCGTGGTACGAGGAGAAGTCGGTCGAGCTCCACCAGGCAACGCCAGTGACCGCCATCGACCTGGACCGGCGTGAGGTGCACGCGGGTGGCCGGCAGCAGTCGTTCGACCGGTTGCTGCTGGCCACCGGTGCCACGCCGCGGAGGTTGCGGATGGCCGATGACAGCGGGGCTCCGGTGGCCTACCTGCGCACGATCGAGGACAGTGACCAGCTCAGTGCCGCGTTCGGGCCCGACGCGAAGGTGGTGATCGTGGGCGGTGGCTGGATCGGGCTCGAGGTCGCCTCGGCGGCACGCCAGGCCGGATCCGACGTGACCGTGCTGGAGGCGCTCGACCTGCCGCTGCTGCGCGTGCTGGGGCCGGAGGTCGCGGCCGTCTTCGCCGACCTGCACCGCGAGCACGGCGTGGACCTGAGGGTCGCCAGCGAGATCACCGGTGTTGCCGCTGACGGCCGGCGGGCCGTCGTACACCTCGGTGATGGAGCCAAGCTCGAGGCGGACCTGCTCGTGGTCGGGATCGGGGTCTCCCCCGCGACCGCACTGGCTGAAGCGGCCGGGCTCGACACCGACAACGGAGTGCTGGTCGACGAGTACCTCCAGACCAGCGACCCCGCCGTGTTCGCGGCCGGCGACGTCGCGAACGCCTACCACCCGTTGCTGCAGCGGCGGTTGCGGGTCGAGCACTGGGACAACGCCATCGAGCAGGGCAAGGTCGTGGGACGGAACCTCGTCGGTGAGCGCGTCGCCTACGACCGGCTCCCCTACTTCTTCACAGACCAGTACGACTTCGGGATGGAGTACGTCGGCCACATCGGCCCCGACGGCTACGACGAGGTGGTGCTGCGCGGGGACCTGGCCGAGCGGACGTTCACGGCGTTCTGGCTCGGCGGCGGCTCCGTGCTCGCGGGAATGCACGCCAACGACTGGGACGCGATCGACGCCGTACGACGGATCGTCGGCGCCGATCACGTCGATATCGAGACGTTGCGAGACCCCTCGGTGTCGCTGGACGAGGTCACCACCTGATTCGCCTCGCTGCGACAAAAAGGGCGTCGCTGGAGCCATCCACACATGTCGACCTGCGGTTGCGAATTCAACGGCAACCGGGTCGGCCAAACCGCTGCAGGCGCGCCGCCGGTCCAGCATGCTGAAGGGAGTTCGCTGCTCCCACGGGGGTGGCAGCGCAGTCGCAAAGGACCTTCAAAATGAACCAGGCAGCCCGTCGCCCTCGTATCCCTGGAACACGACGCCAGCGAAGGGCTGCGGGTTTCGCCGTTCTGCTCGCCTCCCTCACGACCGCCGGCCTCGGCCCAGTGTCCACCGCCTCGTCGGCACCCGACGAGAGCTGCCCCAGCGCCTTCCCTGTCAAAGATCTCGAGAGAGGCCAGGATGTCACCGGCAAGACGGTCAGCGAGGGCACGTCGCCAGACTCCTTCCGCGGGGAGGTGCT
>JBFIWG010000282.1:0-4721 GCA_041606495.1 Nocardioidaceae bacterium | reverse complement strand
TTGAGTTCTCAAGGATCAAGCGCACCCACACCTCAGCCTCCCGGCCTCGTCTGGGGCAACCCGGTAAAACTTACCGGATCCGAGCCTGCCGATCAAGTCGGCTTCGGTCTTCACCGGCCCCGCCCATACCGCTCTCACCGACACGATCCGGCAGCGCCTGGAAGCGCGCCCGAAACACCCCGGTTGGAGTTGTAAGTTTGGGTTTCGCTCAGGGCCGGCCGCCCGGCCTCTCGGCCTTGCGTCCCGCCGCACCCGGCGACAGAGAGAACATTACGGAGACGCCCGCGCAGAAGGCAAATCGGAGGCCGGTGGCCCCGCTCACACCATCCGAAACAGGCTCAAACCGGGCTTCTCGACCCGACGTCAGGGCCCGCCTGGAGCAGGTCCCTCGAGGCTGCGTGCGGGGACGTCGTACCGCACAGCTGCAACGCTTCCGCGAGCTGCGCTCGCAGCTCGTCGAGCAGACCGACCACCACGGCCGGCCCGCCTGTCGCGAGCGCGTACAACGGTGACCTGCCCAGGAAGACGCCCTGTGCTCCCAGGGCCGAAGCGACGAGCGCGTGGCGTCCGTTGCGCACTCCCCCGTCGACGTACACCTCGGCGTCACCTGCGACCTCGTCCACGACCGGTGCCAGACAGTCGGCTGTGGCCGCGGCATGGTCGAGCTGTCGCCCACCGTGGTTCGAGACCCAGACCGCTGCGGCTCCCGCGTCGACGCATCGTCGGGCGTCATCGGCGCGCAGGACTCCCTTGACCACGACAGGCAGGCCGCTGCGTTCGCGGAGCCAGCCGATGTCGTCCGTCGACAGGTCGGTGGCCTTGAGGTCTCCCGGTGCCAAGCCGTACCCGGCGGGGAAGTTGACCCTGAGCCAGGCCGGGTCCACTACTTCCCAGACATGGTCACCCGGTCCGTCGTACTTCGTGCCCACGACCGGGGTGTCGCCGGTCAGCACGATGGCTCGCGCTCCAGCCGCGATCGCGCGCTCCAACAGCGGCTCGCACACCTTGCGGTCCCTGGTGAGGTACAGCTGCAGCCACCACGCGGCACCGGTCTCGGCCACGGCCTCGAACGTGGAACCGGCGTTGCTGGAGAGCACCATCAGCGACCCGGCCTCAGCGACCGCCCGCGCCATGCCCACCTCACCGTCGGCATGGGCAGCACGCTGCAGGGTCGTGGGCGCCACCGCGAAGGGTGAGCGCAGCGTCGTACCCAGCAGGGTGGTCGTGGTGTCGACCTCGGTGACGTCGCGAAGGGCGTGCGGCAGCAGCCGGAACCGGTCCCAGGCAGCGGTCGCCTCGTCCGTCGTGACCGCGTCGCGTGCTCCCTGACGGAAGTACCGGTGCACCGGTTCGGGCAGCACCTCCCTGGCCTGCTCCTCAAGGGTCTCCACCCACCGGTCGGTCATGGCCCGCCTCAGGCGACGACTTCGACGCCGGCCAGGTTCTTCTTGCCGCGTCGCAGCACCAGCCAGGCCCCGCCGATCAGGTCGGACTCCCCCGGTGTGTACTCGGGGTCCTCCACGCGGCGGTTGTTGAGGTAGGCGCCGCCCTCGCTGATCGTGCGTCGGGCCGCGCCCTTGCTGGCCACCAGGCCGGCGTCCACGAACAGGTCGACGATGGTGGGGATCCCGTCGCCTCTCTTCACCTGGACCGCGCCTGCCTCACGCAGGGCTGCGCCCAGCGTCGCGGGGCTCAGGTCGACGAGGTCGCCGGACCCGAAGAGCGCTGCCGACGCCGCCTTGATGCGGTCGGTCTCCTCGGCGCCGTGCACGAGCGTCGTCACGTCGTCGGCCAACGCACGCTGAGCCGCCCGGAGGAACGGCTTCTCGTCGGTCTGCCGGGCCAGGTCCTCGATCTCCTCGTGAGACCGGAAGGTGTAGTACTTCAGCAGGTCGACGACGTCGCGATCGTCGCTGTTGAGCCAGAACTGGTAGAAGGCGTACGGCGAGGTCATCTCGGCGTCCAGCCAGATCGTGCCCGACTCGGTCTTGCCGAACTTCGTGCCGTCGGCCTTGGTCACCAGCGGTGTGGCCAGCGCGTTGACCCGGGCGCCCTCGACCCGGCGGATCAGCTCGGCACCGGCGGTGATGTTGCCCCACTGGTCGCTGCCCCCGGTCTGGAGGGTGACCCCGTGGTCGCGGTAGAGGTTCAGGTAGTCCATCGACTGGAGCAGCACGTAGCTGAACTCGGTGTAGCTGATGCCGCTGTCCAGGCGCGAACGGACGACCTCGCGGGCCAGCATCCGGTTGACCGGGAAGTGCTTGCCGATGTCGCGCAGGAACTCGATCGTGGACAGGCTCGCGGTCCAGTCGTAGTTGTTGACGACCATCGCGGCGTTGGAACCCTCGAACTGCAGGAACCGCTCGAGCTGCGAGCGCACGTTGGCACTCCACTCCTTGACCGTGTCGAGGCTGTTCATCTGCCTCTCGCCGGCCTCCTTCGGGTCACCGATCATCCCGGTGGCGCCGCCGACCAGGCCGTAGGGCTTGTGGCCGGCATCCTGCAGTCGGCGCAGGGTCAGGATCTGCAGCAGGTTGCCCATGTGCAGGCTCGGCGCCGTCGGGTCGAAGCCGCAGTAGACCTTGACCATGCCCTCCGACAGCTCGGCGCGAAGCGCTTCGAGGTCGGTCGAGTGCGCAATGAGACCGCGCCACTCGAGCTCGTCGAGGACGTGCAGGTCAGTGGTCACCTCAGTGCCTTTCGGTGCGTGCGGGTACGGCGGCCACGCGGACGTCGTACGACTCGTGCTGCAACAAGCCTGCCCTATCCCGTCGGTGCTCCCGCAACCGGATTGATCTCAACGGTCCGCGAGGCGCCGTAGCGTCATCGCGAGGTGCGTGCCTACTCACGGCTGCGGCGCAGCAGCTGTTCGCGCGCGGCGAGGTCCATCGGTCCGTGCCGCTCGGCCAGGCGCTCAGCGATCGACTGCCGCTGCTCCAAGGACTTGTTGCCGCCGTACTTCATCTTCGCCTGCACCGACTCGATGGTCAGCCGCAGACCACGGATCCCGGGCAGCTGCCGGCGGTCGGTCTCGATCTCCGCGGACGGTGCCCTTCGCGTCGAGTCAGCGGGTTCGAAGTGGCCCAGCTGCCGGGCGAGGAGGGCGAACTTCTGCTCCGGGTCGTCGATGATCTCGGCGCGACAGCGCAGCTGGACGGCCGTGTAGTACGACGTCGGCACGCCATGCTCGGGAGGGACCCCCTCGTCGGCGTTCCAGGCTGCCTCCACGTAGGTGTAGTCGGCGATCAGCGCGAGCACGACCCGCGGGTTGGCCTCGATCGGCTTCCAGGCAGGGTTCGGACGAGCCAGGTGCAGCAGGACCTCGTCAGCGCCGTCGTACAGGAAGTGGGTGGGGACGACGACCGGGTAGTCGTCGCCCCGCCCACCTGCGATCAGCTGCCCGAAGTCAGCACGGGCCAGCAAGTCCTGCCACTCGGCCTTGGTGGCCTGGTCCCAGGGATGGATCAGCATGCCGCCATTAAAGCGGCACGCCTGTCATCGACCTGCTCTCCCCTCACGCATCGCACGCTCCGCGGCCTCCACCAGTGTCGATGCGGTGGCCCCGGAGGGGTTCACCGGCGCAGGGTGGGCACCGTTGGTCTCCTGGTCGTGCTGGCGCGAACGACCGCCGTTGACGATCTGAGGCATCAGCTGCGACAGCAGCAGCGTGGACAGTGCGGACTGGTCACCGGATCCTGCGTCGGTGCGGACGATGACCGGCTGCGGCGCGCGCTCCGCGAGCTGTGCTCCGACGTCCAGTCGCCGGCGGGCCAGCTCGTAGCCGAGCACCGCTCGGTTGTCGCGGTAGGCCGTGGCCAGCCGCTGCTGCGCCTTCGCCTCGTTCTGAGCGGCGACCAGGTTGGTGCGACCACGGGTCTCGATCTCGTACTTGACCCGCTGCGCCTCGGTCTCCTGCTCCTCGAGCATCTGCGCGACATCCTTACGAGCCCGGTTCAGCGCTGCGCTGACCTCGACGATCTTGGCGTCGCGCACCTTCTTGGACTTCTCGATGTCCATCAGCAGCGTGTCGATCCTCCGCTTGCGCGTCAGCTCCCACTCCTGCTCGTAGGCCACCATCTCCTTGGCAACCCGCTCCCGGGTAGCGAGATGCTGCTGGTACTGGCTCGGCAGCTGGACGTCGGGGATGTTGCAGCCCATGATGCGCACGCCGTACCGCTCGAGCTGACGGTTCAGCAGCTCCTGCATGTCCGCCACGTCCGAGCCGCGCAGGTCGTAGGCCCGCTCGGTGCGGACCCTGCGGCTGCGCTGGCGGATGGCGTCCTGAACCGAGTTGGAGAGCACGAGGTCGAAGTTGCCCGCGCCGATGGTGCGGACGAACTTCACCGCATCCGAGATCCGGAACTTCAAGAAGAACTCGATGGACTTCAGCGGCACGTTCTCCTGGGTCGGGCAGGCGACCACCGGAGCCGAGTAGGGGATCTCCGTGGTCACGTCGACGACGAAGTCGACCCTTGACCACGGGTGCCAGAGGTAGTGCCGGCCCGGCTCGAGCCCCGGCCCGTTGATGGCGCCGTACCGGGTGAGGATCCCGACGGTGCCCTCCTCGATCTCCACGATGGCCGACCGCCACCACCACAGCAGCCCCAGCGCGGTGGCGACAACGGCAAGCACGACTGCCGGTCCCGCCAGCCGGCCAAGCAGTCCGCTGTCGGTGAGGCCGGCGGTGAGGGCCACCCCGAGCAGGTAGATCGCGAGCCACA
>JBFIWG010000281.1:0-4745 GCA_041606495.1 Nocardioidaceae bacterium | reverse complement strand
GTCGGGGGACATGACCGACATAGCCCGTCGGTCCAGGCACGGAGGCATCCATGAAGAAACTGTTGAGCATCGTCGCGACGCTGGCTGTCAGCCTGGGGCTGACGACCGTCGTCTCCTCGCCGGCGCACGCGGCCCTCGACCTCACCGCGCCGTTCTCGCGCGAGCCGGTCAAACGCGGTGACGTCGATGTGGACCAGTGGAACATCGAGCACGTCTACGACGTGCAGTACCGGCTCGCCTGGCTCGGCTACCTCGACGCCACCCCCAACGGCTACTTCGGGCCGCAGACGGAGCGGGCGGTCAAGAAGTTCCAGCGGAAGATGGGGCTGCGGGTCACCGGACGGGTCAACCGGAACACCTGGTCGCCCCTGATCCGGAAGACCGTCCGCGGCCGGGCCGACGTACCGGCCGCCTGCAAGAAGCGCGGCTGGCACGTCTGCTACGACCGCACCCGGCACCAGGCGAACCTGTACCGCGGCGGCAAGCTGTACAACTCCTGGCTGGTCCGGGGCGGGTCCTACAGCACGCAGACCCGGACGGGTCACTTCACCGTGCAGTGGCGCAACGAGGACCACTACAGCCGACAGTTCGGCGGCGCTCCGATGCCGTACTCGCAGTTCTTCTCGGGTGGCCAGGCTCTGCACGGGTCCCGGAACATGATGGACCCGTTCGAGGGCCACAGCCATGGCTGCGTCAACTTCTGGGTGGAGGACGCCCGGCAGCTGTGGAACCTCACCCACGACAAGCGGCTGCGGGTGCACGTCTACGGCGCCTGGGACTGACTTGATCGTCAGGGAGCGGGGTGACCCTCGTCGGCGACGAGGTCGAACTCGTTGCCCTCGGGGTCTCGCATCACCTGCCACCAGACCCCGATCTCCCCGAGCAGGGCGGTGACCGGCTCCCCCACCCGGGAACCGCCAAGGCGCTCCAGCCGCTCGGCCAGCGCCGGGACGCCGAGGTCGAGCGGAGGGTGCACGTCGACATGCATCCGGTTCTTGGAGGTCTTGGCCTCGTCGACCCGCTGCAGGATGAACACCGGCCCGGGTGGCTCACCCTCGACGGGAACGAGCACCTCGAAGTCCGGGACGGTCGCAGCGTGCGTGTAGCCGAGCGCGGTGCACCAGAACTCAACCAGCGACCCGGGGTCGTGGCAGTCGAGCACGACGGAGATCCTCATCTGGCCAAGGCTAGGGGCGACCACCCCCCAGCAGCGTCGCCGGCCGCACCGCCGCGCTGCCGAAGCGGAGTGCTGCCTTGTCCATCGCCCGGTCCGCCTCCGACCAGCCGTGCTCCCGCTCGCCCAGGACCAGCTGCCGCTGCACCGTCGACCGCGGCACCAGGCCCTCCACCCGAACCCCGACCAGCCTGATCCGTGCCCGCTGGAGGCCCAGGGCGTTGAACAGGTCGGTCGCCGTCCGGTAGATCTCCCGCGTCACGTCGGTGGCTTCGGGCATCGTCTTGGACCGGGTGATCGTGGTGAAGTCGGCGAAACGGACCTTCAATGTCACCGTGCGCCCGGCGACCCCGGCCGTGCGCATCCGTCCGGCCACCTTGGCGGAGAGCCGGAGCACCTCACGCAGGATCACCTCACGGTCGTCGGTGTCGCGGCCGAAGGTCTCGTCCGCACCCATGCTCTTGTCCGGCTCGTCCGGCCCGCGCCGCGGGGTGATCACCCGCCGGTCCTGGCCCCACGCCAGCTGGTGCAGCTGGGAGCCGAGGCTGGCACCCACCGCCCGTTGCAGGGTCGTCAGCGGGGTGTGCGCGATGTCCCCGACCGTCATCAGCCCGAGTCGGTTGAGCATCGAGGCGGTCTTCTCCCCCACCCCCCACAGCTCGTCCACGTCGAGTGGGTGCAGGAACGAGGTCACCGACTGCGGCGGGACGACCACCACGCCGTCGGGCTTGGCGCGCCTGCTCGCGAGCTTGGCCACCGCGACCGTGCTCGCCACCCCGACCGAGCAGGTGATGCCCTGCTCGTCGTAGATCCGGGCTCTGAGCTGCTCCGCGATGGAGTACGGCGTCCCCAGCCGACGGACCGACCCGGACACGTCGAGGAACGCCTCGTCCAGGGAGAGCGCCTCCACCAGTGGAGTCACCTGGCGGAAGTTCTCCATCACCGAGGATGAGACCAGCGAGAGCACCTCAAAATCCGGGGAGATCACCGTGGCCTTCGGACAGAGCCGACGGGCCCGGGTCATGGGCATCGCGGAACGGACGCCGTACTCGCGCGCGATGTAGTTCGCCGAGAGCACCACCCCGCGGTTGCCACCACCGACGATGACCGGCACGTCCTGAAGGTCAGGTCGGTCCCTGGTCGCGACCGATGCGTAGAACGCATCCATGTCCACGTGGAGGATCGGACAGTCGCGGGAGGCCTCGGCGAGGTCCGACCGAAGTGCCCGAGGCGTCCGGTGGATCCGGTCATCCTGCATCGCGCACCCCCCAGGGGGTCACCCAGTCGGCCTTCGTGGCCGGGGTCTCAGCGGCGAGTGGCGATGGCGTGCAGCTGCGTGCCCAGGGCGAGGTACTCGGGACGTTCCGCAACTGCGTGCTCGAGCTCGACCAGAGCCTTCGCCGCTCCGGGCTCGAGGTCGACCAGCGAGCTCGGCACCAGGTCGACGAAGACTCGTACGGCGTGCAGCGCAGCGGTCTCGAAGCCGGCCTCGTCGAGCACCGTGGTGATTTCGTCCGCGGTGAACTTGCGGGTGGCACCGCCACCGGTGGGGTCGTCGAGGAGGGACATGGCCTGGCCGAAGTGACCGGCCATGGCACGGGTGACCACGGCGGCATGCCGCTGGTTGACCAGGAGGCTGAGGGTGCCGCCGGGGCGTAGCACCTCGGCGATGGAGGCCAGTGCCGCAGCCGGGTCGTCGACGATCTCGAGCACGCCGTGGCACAGCACGACGTCAGCGCTACCGGCCGGAACCAGGTCGTGCAGTCCGGCCAGGTCTCCCTGCCGTGCTGTGACCAGCTCGGCGACTCCGCTCTCGTCGGCGCGCCTGGCCAGGATCGCGAGCGCGTCGGGGCTGGGGTCGATGACGGTGACCCGGTGTCCGAGCTCGGCGACCCGGACCGCGAAACCGCCGGTGCCGCCGCCGATGTCGATGACCGAGGCGGTCGCCCCCTCGGCGGAGCCGTCGTCGGGAACGCCTGCCAGCACGTCCTGGAGCGCTTCCCAGACGACTGCGGTGCGGGCGGCGCTCCGACGCTGCGAACTGTTCTGTGCTGGCATACCGCCCACCCTAGTGAGCCGGACCGGTTTGGGGTCATCCGGCACTCCCGGGACTCCGGTGCCACAGCTTCCGTGGCGCGGTCTTGGTGTCGTCGCCGGCAGGCTTGATGTCGGAGTAGGGCGACATCTTGAACCCGCTCGAGTGCACCAGCACCCGCCGTCGGCCCATGCCACCGGCGGTGCCGCCACCGCCCTGGTGGGCGGCAGGCGGGTTGGCCACCACCGGACGCGAGGACCTGCTCTCGGCAGCGCCGGTCACGGCGGACTCGGCGACCGAGCCCGGATCCTCGAAACCGGGCGGCACCTCGGCCATCACCGCACGCACAGCCTCGATCCCCTCCTCCTGCCACACCTGGTAGAGCGCGGGGAGCTCCCAGCAGCCGGTCGCCCGGAGCGAGACCCCCTGCGGGCCGGTCCGGCGGAGCTCACCCCTCACCAGCAGCAGCCACGAGTGGAAGACCGTGGCGGCGTACGGCCCCTGGGCGTCCTCGAAGAACGTCGCGTCCACCGGCCCGGTCGCGTCGTCGAGGGTCAAGAAGATGACCCGCCGCCCCGACCGGATCGGTGGTGTCTGGGTCGCCACCTTAACTCCCGCGACCAGCAGCTCGGCCTTGCTGCGCTGCTGCCTCAGGTCCTTGGACCGGGTCACCCCGAGCTCGTCGAGCAGACCGGCGTAGAAGTCGACCACGTGACGGCTGACGTCGAGGCCGAGGATCTCCAGCTCTGCCCGCACCCGCTCGGAGGCGTTCATCTCCGGCAAGCCGCTGACCTCGCCGTCGGCAGGGGTGTCCCCGAGGTCGAGCGCGAGCTGGACCGAGGTGAGCGGGGCGACCGGCTTGGTCGCCCGGGACTGGGCCGAGGCCTTCTGCCACACCCCTGGGTCGGCGGAGCGCTCGCGGTCGCCCTGGTCGGTGCTGTTCCGACCGGCAGCGTCGGCCGCCCTTCGGGCAGCGGCGAGAGTCTCCGGCCTCCGCGCCAGGCCACGGCTGCGGCCCTTGCCGGCCCGGTCGACCGCACGTGCGTGCCGGTCGAGGTCGGCCACCTGGAGCAGCAGGTCCCGCCTGGTGACCTTGTTGCGGCGGCGCACTCCCAGTGGCGAGCCGATGCCGTAGACCGAGTCGAACCCGCCCGCGAGGACGAGCCGCTCGACGACCGGACGGGAGACCCGCGCACGGTGCCAGAAGTCGGTGAGCGAGTGGTAGGGGCGCGCTGCGACGATCCGGTCCACCTCAGCCTCGGAGATCCCCTTCACCTCCGAGAGCGCGAGCCGGATGCCGTAGGCCCGTCCGTCTGGCAGACCGTCCTCTCCGCGCTGGTGGGGTGCCTGCCGCGGCGCCTGGCCGAGGACCTCGGGCGGCGGTTCGTCGAGGGGACCGACCTTCTCCACGACGTACTCCTTCTCGGAGCTGTTCACGTCGAGACCGAGCACCGCGATCCCGAACTGACGGGCGTCGTCGAGGATCAGTCGCTTGGGGTACATCCCGGGGTCGTGGGTGAGGATCCCCGCGAGGTC
>JBFIWG010000280.1:0-4747 GCA_041606495.1 Nocardioidaceae bacterium | reverse complement strand
TCAGCCGGGGGTTCTGCCCCTTGAGCCGTCCGTCTGTCGAGCGGCCCGGACCCGTCACGGGATCCGGGCCGCTCCACATGTACGGCGGACCGCTGCGTCGTCCACAGCCCGGTTCGGGTCCGTGCGGCACGGTCGGTGACGGCTGCAAGACTTGGCGCATGACCGAGCAGGAGCATGACGACGCGGGACAGCTGGTGCTGATGCCCGAGCTCGCTCGTGCTCGTGCGAAGGAGGCTCGTCAGCGCGCGGAGAAGGCCGCCAAGGGGCCCAAGCCGATCGACCCGGCCGAGGTCTCGCCGGTCGCCCGCGTGCTCGTCGATGTGCCGTTGGCCCACCTGGACCGACCCTTCGACTACCTCGTCCCACGCAAGATGGCCGACGACGCGGTCCCCGGAGCCCGGGTCAAGGTCCGGTTCGCGGGCCAGGACGTCGACGGCTTCGTGCTCGAGCGGGTGGAGCAGAGCGACCACGAGGGCCGGCTGATGCCACTGCGCCGCGCGGTGAGCCCGGAGCCCGTCCTGTCGCCGGCGATCGCGCGGCTGTCCGCCTCGGTGGCCGCCCGCTACGCAGGCACCCGGTCCGACGTGCTTCGCCTCGCCGTTCCGACCAGGCACGCGACCGTCGAGAAGCAGGAGTCGGCCACCGCGCCGGCCGTGCGCCCCGACCTCGCCGCGGCCGAGGCCGCGTGGGAGTCCTACGTGGGCGGACCCGCGTTCGTGCGGCGGCTCGCGGAGGGTGAGAGCCCCCGGTCGGTGTGGGGAGCGCTGCCGGGCGAGGACTGGGCCCTGGCGCTGGCCCAGGCCGCCGCCGCGACGTACGCATCCGGCCGTGGTGCCCTGCTCTGCGTCCCGGACCACAAGGACGTCGCCCGCGTGGACCAAGCCCTGACCCAGGTCCTCGGCGAGGGCCACCATGTCGTTCTGACCGCGGACGCCGGCCCCGCCGAGCGCTACCGTGCGTTCCTGGCCGTGAGCCGAGGTGCAGCCAAGGTTGTGTTGGGCACTCGCGCGGCGGCGTTCGCGCCCGTGCACGATCTGGGCCTGGTCGCGTTGTGGGACGACGGCGACGACCTCTACGCGGACCAGCACGCGCCCTACCCCCACACCCGTGAGGTGCTCCTGCTGCGCGCCCACGAGGAGGGCTGTGCCGTGCTCGTGGGTGGCCACGCCCGCACGGTGGAGGCGGAGTACCTCCTCAAGACCGGATGGGCCCAGGAGCTCACGGCCGACCGCGCGACTTTGCGGGGGACCGCGGCGCAGGTGAGCATCACCGGCGCCACCGACCACGAGCTGGCGAGGGATCCGTTCGCGCGGTCGGCCCGGCTGCCCAAGGCCGCCTTCGACGCCATTCGTCAGGGGCTCGAGCACGGGCCGGTGCTGCTCCAGACGCCCCGGCACGGCTACGTCACCAGCCTCGCCTGCGACCGGTGCCGGACGCCCGCGCGCTGCACCGCCTGCACCGGACCGCTCACCCTGACCGCGCGACACCGACCGCCGAGCTGCCGCTGGTGCGGTCGCGACGAGACGGCATGGGCCTGCGCCGAGTGCGGGAACCGTGGGCTGCGCGCACCGGTGCTCGGTGACCGTCGTACCGCCGAGGAGATCGGTCGGGCGTTCCCGTCGGTCGGCGTGCGCACCTCTTCGGGCGATCGCGTGGTCGCCACCGTGGACGGCAAGCCCGGGATCGTGGTGGCAACCCCGGGTGCTGAGCCGGTCGCCGAGGGTGGGTACGCCTGCGTTGTGCTGCTCGACACCTGGCTGATGCTGGCCCGCACGGACCTGCGCACGACCGAGGAGTCGTTGAGGCGGTGGCTCAACGCCGCGGCGTTGGCGCGTCCGGCCGGCGACGGTGGACGGGTCGTGGTGGTGGGGGAGAGTGCCGAGCCGGTCCTGCAGGCCCTGGTCCGCTGGGATCCGGCCGGTTTCGCGCAACGCGAGCTCGCAGACCGCCAGTCTGCGCACCTCCCGCCCGCCTCGAGGCTCGCAACCCTCACGGGCGACGAGGAGACGGTGGCCTCGGCGCTGGCCATGCTCACGCCGCCGCCCGGCACGGAGGTGCTCGGGCCGGTGCCCGTCGAGGCCGCGAAGGCAGCCGAGGACCAGCAGGTGCGGGCGGTTCTCCGTGCGCCACGTGCTCTCGGCGCCCTGCTCTCCAGAGCGCTGGTCGAGATGCAGGGCGTGCGGGACGCGAAGAAGATGGCCCCGGTCCGCGTGCAGGTCGATCCGGTCGCCCTCGGCTGACCACAGGTCCCCAGGTCGGGTCCGTAGACTTGGCCGTCCCCGCCCGTCCCCGTCAACGAGGAGCAGTCTTGGCCATTCAGCCCATCCGCCTGTTCGGCGACCCGGTGCTGAGAAGTCCGGCTGTCGAGGTCACCACCTTCGACAAGGAGCTCCGGCGACTCGTGGAGGACCTCACCGACACGATGCGCGACGCCCCCGGAGCCGGCCTCGCTGCGCCGCAGATCGGGGTCGGCCTTCGGGTGTTCACGTGGTACGTCGACGGCGAGCTCGGGCATCTGGTCAACCCCAGCCTCGCCCTCTCCGAGGAGGAGCAGGACGGCCCCGAGGGGTGTCTCTCCATTCCCGACCTCACCTTCGACTGCAAGCGGGCGATGGCAGTGGTCGCGAAGGGCTTCAACATGTACGGCGACCCGGTGACCATCGAGGGTTCGGAGATGCTGGCCCGGGCGATCCAGCACGAGACCGACCACCTCGACGGGATCCTGTTCATCGACAGGCTGGACCGCGAGGCCCGGAAGCTGGCCATGAAGGCGATCCGCGAGGCGGAGTGGTTCGGCCAGCAGCCGCCGACGGTCAAGATCTCCCCGCACCGCACGAATGGCTTCGGTCTCTGATGCGGGTCGTCTTCGCAGGTACCCCCGAGGTCGCAGTCCCCGCTCTGAACGCGCTCGCCGAGAGCGGCCACGAGCTGGTCGGCGTGGTCACCCGCCCCGACGCACCGTCCGGCCGCGGGCGCAAGCTGGTCGCCTCACCGGTCGCGCAGCGGGCCGAGGAGCTGGGCATCCCGGTGCTGAAGCCCGCGCACCCCAAGGACCCGGAGTTCCAGGCCGAGCTCACCCTGCTTGCCCCGGACTGCTGCCCGGTGGTCGCCTACGGCGCGCTGCTGCCCCAGAGCGCCCTGGACATCCCCAAGCACGGTTGGATCAACCTGCACTTCTCCCTCCTGCCGGCATGGCGGGGCGCGGCGCCGGTGCAGCACGCGATCTGGGCCGGCGACGAGATCACCGGGGCGACCACGTTCCGCATCGTCAAGGAGCTCGACGCCGGGCCGGTGTTCGGTGTGGTCACCGAGACGGTGAGGCCCACGGACACTGCCGGCGAGCTGTTGGACCGACTCGCCGAGACCGGGGCGGGCCTGCTCGTGGCCACGCTCGACGGGATCGAGGACGGCTCGCTCGAGGCCCGTGAGCAGCCCGGCGAGGGCGTCTCCCTGGCGCCGAAGATCCTCGTCGAGGACGCCGAGATCGACTGGACCGAGCCGGCCATCGCCGTCGACCGCAGGATCCGGGCCTGCACGCCAGGACCGGGAGCGTGGTCGATGTACGCCGGCGAACGCATCAAGATCGGCCCCGTCGCCGTCGAGCCCGAGCGGGAGCAGCTCGCCCCGGGGGTGCTTGAGGTGACGAAGAACGCCGTCTACGTGGGCACCGCGACCGCGCCGGTGCGACTGGGCGAGGTCAAGGCGTTCGGCAAGAAGCAGATGAACGCCGCCGACTGGGCCCGCGGCGTGCGAGTCACCTCGGGGGAGACGTTCGGTGGCTGACCCTCGCGCTCGCCCGAACGCGAAGCAGGAGAACCGCCGACCACGCCGCCGCGCCACCGTCGACGCTGCCCGGCTGGCCGCGTTCGACGTGCTGACGGCGGTGCGCGAGCAGGATGCGTACACCAACCTCGTGCTGCCGCCGATGCTGCGCGGGCGTGGCATCACCGGCCGGGACGCGGCGTTCACCACCGAGCTGGTCTCCGGCACGATCAGGCGCCAGGGCACCTACGACGCGGTGATCGGCGCGAACGTCAACCGACCGCTCGCCAAGGTCGACCCGGCCGTGCTCGACGCGCTCCGGCTGGGCACGCACCAGATCCTCGCGATGCGGGTACCTTCGCACGCCGCGGTGGGTACGACCGTCGACCTGGTCCGCGACCGGATCGGCCACGGCCCGGCGGGCTTCGTCAACGCGGTGCTTCGCAAGGTCGCGGCCACTGACCTGTCGGGCTGGGTACGCCGGCTCGCCCCCGACCCGACCGACGACCCGGTCGGGTTCGCGGCCCTGGCCCACTCCCACCCGCGCTGGGTGGTCGAGCAGCTCCGTGCCGCTTTGCGCACCGACGATCCCGCCGAGCTCGAGGCACTGCTCGCCGCCGACAACGCGGCTCCGAAGGTGACCCTGGTCGCCCGACCTGGCCTGGCCACAACCCAGGAGCTCGTCGACGCCGGCGGCCGGCCCAGCGACATCTCGCCCTACGCCGTCGAGCTCGAGTCCGGCGACCCCGGCGCCGTTCCCGCCGTCGCCGAGGGACGAGCGGGCGTTCAGGACGAAGGGTCGCAGCTCGTCGCCCTCGGGCTCGCCCAGGCCGGGGTCACCGGCAAGGACGACCGGTGGCTGGACCTGTGCGCAGGACCGGGGGGCAAGTCTGCGTTGCTGGCAGCCCTGGCCGGCGAGCGCGGAGCCCGCCTGGTTGCGTCGGAGCGTCAGCCGCACCGTGCCGCTCTGGTCGCCTCGGCCACG
>JBFIWG010000279.1:0-4777 GCA_041606495.1 Nocardioidaceae bacterium | reverse complement strand
GGTCCTGGAAGGCGTGCTCCAGGACGTCGATGATGGCCTGCCTGCGGGACTGATCACCTTTGCTCACCACGCCCGCAGCCTACGGCCTGGGCGCGCTGCTACGGCTGGACCGAGGAGATGACCCCCGCAGGAACGTCGGCGTACGACGAGGCCCAGACGAAGTAGATGACCAGCGTGCCCAGGATGCTGAACGGGATCTTCATGTCTCGAGCCTCTTTGGGTCAGGCGACGGGCGGGTGAACGCGACGTGTCAGCAGTCGATGCTCTTCCCCAACCCTTTTCGTTGACCCGCAGGTTCTGCCGTGTTGAGCCGCAGGTTCTGCCGGGTTGAGCCGCGCCTCGTGCCGTGTTGAGCCGCAGGTTCTGCCGCCGACCGGGGGAAAACCCCGGCTCAACGGGGCCAAACCCCGGCTCAACGGGGCAGAACCCCCGGCTCAACGGAGGTCGGCGGAGGTCTTGCCGAGCAGGCGGCGGGCCACGATCAGCTGCTGGATCTGCTGGGTGCCGTCGAAGATGTCGAGGATCTTCGAGTCACGGGCCCACTTCTCGAGCAGCTCGTGCTCGCTGTAGCCGATGCTCCCGGCCAGCTCCACGCACCGAAGTTTGATGTCGCTGCCGACCCTTCGGCCCGCGAGATGGCGCTTCTCAACATCGACATGACCCGACGGTAACTGTGAGTTTCACACGGCGTTACAGGTGCGTACGTCTGCAGCCGCCACGTCTAGGATGACCGTCATGTCTGACCCCGAGACCAGCGAGTCGTCCGCCTCCTCCGCGCTCCCCGACGGCGGCACCGCCCGCCCGATCACCAGGTGGGGCTCCCCCGTCATGCACCGGGTCCAGGAGCCCATCGTCGACTTCGATGACGACCTGCGCGCGCTGGCCGCGGACATGGTGGCCACGATGTACGCCGCGGACGGCGTTGGCCTGGCCGCCTGCCAGATCGGGGTGGACCGGCAGATCTTCGTCTTCGACTGTCCCGACGACGAAGGCGTGCAGCACCAGGGAGTGGTCTGCAACCCCGAGCTCTTCTTGCCCGAGGGGCGCGACCGCAAGCTCGACGACGACGACGAGGGCTGCCTGTCCCTCCCGGGCGCCTTCGTCGAGTGCGCCCGCCCGGACGTGGCCAAGGTGACCGGCCAGGACCTCGACGGGCACCCGGTCACCTACTCCGGACGCGGTCTGCTCGCACGCTGCCTGCAGCACGAGTACGACCACTGCCGGGGAACCGTCTTCGGGGACCGGCTCAACAAGCGCGCCCGCAAGAAGCTGTTCAAGCAGGCCGATGCTGCGGCAGACGACTTCCCCGAAGGCTGGCCGGTCAGCGCCGAGCAGTGACGTAGCAGGCCACCGCCGTGGCGGCCGCGACGTTGAGTGAGTCGATGCCCGCGGCCATCGGGATCACCGCGCGCACGTCGGCCGCCCGCATCCACCGCTCGGAGAGGCCGGGCCCTTCCGACCCCAGCAGGAGGGCCACCCGGTCCAGGCCGGCGACCGCCTTCTCGATCTCCACGGCGTCCTCGGCCGGAGTGAGCGCAACGGTGGTGAACCCGGCGTCGGAGAGCTCCTGCACACCGTCGTGCCAGTCCTCCATCCGGGCGTACGGCACGGTGAACACCGCTCCCATGGCGACCTTGATCGAACGGCGGTACAACGGGTCCGCGCACCGCGGCGACAGCACGATCGCGTCCACGCCCAGGGCGGCGCAGGAACGGAAGGCCGCCCCGACGTTCGTGTGGTCGACAGTGTCCTCGAGGACCACAACGGTCCGGGCATCGGCGACGACTTCCTGGACCGGCCGCAGCGGCGTCCGCTGCAGCGACGCCAACGCGCCCCGGTGCACGTGGAAGCCGGTCACCTGCTCGGCCAGCGCCTCGGTGACCACGTAGCAGGGCGCCTCACTGGCGTCGAGTACGTCGGACAGCCCGTCCAGCCAGCGCGGCGCCATCAGGAACGACCGGACCGGGAACCCGCCCTCGACCGCACGGCGGACCACCTTCTCCCCCTCGGCGAGAAAGAGCCCGTGCTCGGCCTCGAGGTGCTTGCGAAGCTCGACGTCGCGCAGGTCGCGGTAGTCCGCGAGCCGGGGGTCGTCGGCAGAGGTGATCTCGATCAGCTCTGCCATGAGTACCTTTCCGGGTTCGCGACGGCGACGACGTCACCGACCACCACGATGGCAGGCGGCCGCAGGCCTTCGGCAACCAGGTCAGCGGCGACCTCACCGAGGGTGGAGAGCAGGGTGCGCTCGCCGGGCATGGTGCCCTCGGAGATCACCGCGACCGGCGTCGTCGCGGACCGGCCGGCGCCGACCAGCCGCTTGGTGATCGCCGGAAGGTTCTCCACCGCCATCAGCATGACGACGGTGCCGCGCAGCTGGGCGACGGCGTCCCAGTCGACCAGCGAGGACTCGTGGTCCGGCGGCAGGTGCCCGGAGATCACCGTGAACTCGTGGGCCACCCCGCGGTGGGTGACCGGGATGCCGACCATGGCCGGGACGGAGATGGCGCTGGTGAGCCCCGGCACGACGGTGCAGGCGACACCGGCCTCGGCGCACGCGATCGCCTCCTCGTAGCCGCGGCCGAACACGAACGAGTCGCCGCCCTTGAACCGGACCACCCGCTTGCCCTGCTTGGCACGGTCGACGATGACCCGGTTGATCTCCTCCTGCGTCGCGGAGCGCCCGCGCGGGAGCTTCGCCACGTCGACCAGCTCAACGTGCGGGGAGAGCTCGCTGAGCAGCTCGCGCGGGGCGAGCCGGTCGGCCACGACGACGTCCGCCTCGGCCAGGGCACGGCGCGCGGCGACGGTCACCAGGTCGGGGTCGCCCGGCCCTCCGCCGACCAGGACCACACCCGGCTTGGAGTCGCGGTGGTGGTCGGCGGAGATCAGACCGTCCCGCAGGCCGCTGATGCTCTCGTCGCGGACGGCCGCGGACCGGGGCGGCTCCCGGTTGCCGAGCACGGCGACGGTGACGCCGGCGTGCCGGCCGACGGCGGGCGTCCACGCGGTGGCCTTGGGCGCGTCGTCGCTGCGTACGCAGAAGAGCCGTCGCTCCTCGGCGGCCGAGCTGACCAGCTCGTTGGCGTCCGGGTCGTCCGTCGCGGCGATGACGTACCACGCCTCGTCCAGGTCGGTGGGCAGGAAGGGTCGCCGCTGCCAGGTGATCTCCCCGGCTCCGACCAGTCCCTCGATCGCCGGGGTCACCACGGGCGAGACCACGTCCACCACCGCGCCGACCGCGATCAGACCGGGAATCCGGCGCTGCGCGACATGGCCGCCCCCGACGACCACGACCCGCCGCCCGGCCAGGCGCAGCCCGGAGGGGTACGGCGGGAACTCGGTCGACCCGACGGTCATGACGGGACCTCCTTGCGGACCACGCCGGCCGAGTCGAAGGTCGCCATCTCCCGCAGCGTGGCGCCCGCGGCGGCCACGATCGGGAACGCCAGCACTGCGCCGGTGCCCTCACCGAGCCGCAGGTCGAGGTCGACCAGCGGACGCAGACCGAGCCGCTCGAGGGCGATGGCGTGGCCGGGCTCGACACTGCGGTGCCCGGCGAAGCAGTAGCTCACCGACTCCGGGGACAGCGCCTGCGCCACAAGGGCAGCCGAGCCCGCGATCACGCCGTCCAGCACCACTGGGGTACGACGGGCAGCGGCACCGAGAACGAAGCCGGCCAAAGCGGCGTGCTCGAAGCCGCCGACCGAGGCGAGCACCTCGACCGGGTCGTCCGAGACGGGCCGCTCGCCCAGGGCCCGAATGATGACGTCGATCTTGCGTCGGAGCGTGGCGTCGTCGACGCCGGTGCCGCGCCCGGTCACGTCCTCGGGGTCAGCACCGGTCAGAGCGGCCACCAGAGCGGCCGACGGCGTGGTGTTGGCGATCCCCATGTCCCCGGTCAGCAGGCAGTCGTGGCCGTCATCGATGAGGCTTTCCGCAACCTCGATACCGGTGGCGAGCGCCGCCAGGGCCTCCTCGCGGGTCATCGCCGGGCCGGTGGCGAGGTCCGACGTACCCCGGCGGATCTTGCGGTCCAGCAGGACGTCACCCGGGTCGAGGTCGCTCGCGACGCCGACGTCGACGACGACGACGTCCACACCGGCCTGACGGGCCAGCACGTTGACCGCCGCCCCGCCGGCCCGGAAGTTCTCCACCATCGCCGCGGTCACCTCCTGAGGCCACGGGGTGACGCCCTGGGCGTGCACGCCATGGTCGCCGGCGAACACCGCCACGGCCGGCCGGAGGAGGGGACGCGGCGGGCAGGTTCCCTGGATCCCGGCCAGCGCGATCGCCACGTCCTCGAGCACACCCAGCGACCCGGCCGGCTTGGTGAGCAGCCCCTGCCGCTCAACGGCCTCGGCCATGGCGCCGGCGTCCGGCGGGCACACGGTGGAGAGCGTGTCCGTCAGGAGGGACTCATGGTGTTCAGCCTGGGTCATGGCGTCCATTGTCCTCGCGCGCCCGCAGTCCCTGGAACGCGACCACGGTGCGGACTAGGGTCAGGTCTGCCCGTGTCACCTGCTACCAGGAGGATCGATGAGCCTCGACCGCCCCGTCGCCCCGAACCCCTACGAGCTGCTGCCGTCGGTGCCGTCGTTCACGGTGACCAGCACGGATATCCGCGAAGGCGAGCCGCTCGACGACGCTCAGGTCTACGCAAAGGGGAACACCTCGCCCCAGCTGAGCTGGTCCGACGTACCCGAGGGCACGAAGAGCTTCGTGGTCACCTGCTTCGACCCGGACGCACCCACCCCGTCGGGCTGGTGGCACTGGGTGC
>JBFIWG010000278.1:0-4780 GCA_041606495.1 Nocardioidaceae bacterium | reverse complement strand
GCTGCCGCACGGCTGGGCGGGTCGCGCAGCCCGGTCACCTCCACGCTCCCGACTTGTCGGCTCTCGAGCACCCCCGGCAGACCGCCGGCGTGGTCCTCATGGAAGTGGGTGAGCACGACCGTCGGCACTCGCTCGACATCAAGACGGTCCAGGCACCGGTCGATGAGGGCTGGATCGGCTCCGACATCGACGACCACAGCCGACCCAGACCCAGCGTTCAGGACCAGACCATCTCCCTGACCCACGTCGCACGCCACCATGACCCAACCGTCGGGCGGCCAGCCGAGAGTCGGCAGCGGGCGTGCGACGGCCAGCACCATGAGCGCAGCGAGAGCGATCCCCGACCGACGGCGACCGAGCAGCCTCGGCATGAGCGGAACTGCGGCCAGACACAGGACCGTCAGCGCGGCTATGGACCCGAGGTCGGCGCTCCACTCGACCGCCGCCGTGGGAAGCCGGGCGCTGTGCTCGGCCACGGCCACGATCCACCCGGCGCAACCCGCCGCGACGCGACCGAGCAGCAGACCCACCGGGTCGACCAGGAGCATCGACAGTCCCGCCACGAGACCGAACACCGTGGCCGGGCCGACCACAGGCGCGACCGCCATGTTCGCGACGACCGCGACGAGACTCACCTGGTCGGAGATCGCGGCCACCGTCGGCGTGCAGGCCAGCTGCGCCGCCAGCGGCACCGCGATCGCCTCGGCGAGCCAGCGCGGCATCCAGCGCATGAGGGCGTCGCGCCACGGCGGGGCGAGGAACAGGATCCCGGCCGTCGCGGTCACGGAGAGCACGAAGCCGAGTGACAGCGCGAGCCACGGATCGAAGAGAAGCAGCGCCAGCACCGCGACTCCGAGCGCCCGAACCCCCTTTTCCCGACCATTGAAGCCCATCCCGACCAGGGCGACCGATCCCATCGCTGCCGCTCGCACGACACTCGGCTCGGTCCTGGCGAGGAGCACGAAGCCGACCACCCCGAGGGCACCGACGAGGACCAGTCCCTGAGCCCGGACCCCGACCCAGCGGGCGACCACCAGCACGAAGCCGACGACCAGGGTGAGGTTGGTGCCCGAGACGGCGAGCAGGTGGGTGAGCCCGGCGACCTGGAAGCTCTGCACCACCTCGTCCGGCATTCCCTGGTCGTCCCCGACCACGAGTGCGGGGATCAACGTCCGTTGCTCCGGGGAGGCCGGTGCGACGGCAGCCCTGATCCCGGCGCGGACCACGGCCGCCGCATCGAGCAGCTCTCCGGGTTGCTGTAGCACCGTCGGCGGGCGGCTGGTGGAGATCACCGCGGCGAGGTCCGAACCGTCCGACGGTGCCGCCCGACCATCGAGGCGGACCGTCGAGCCCAGCAGCACGCCCCGCCATGCCTCGTCGGCAATCACGAGGACCGGGACGCGGGTGTGGTGCGAGGCGCCGCGACCGCTGATCTGGAGCACCCGCGCGCGGACGAGCACGAACGGGTCGAAGCGGCCCTGCCTCATCAGCGGGTCGGCCACGACCCGGACCGTTGCGGTCACGTAGGCGCCCTCTGCCGCGAGGTCAGCGACCGGGCTCCGCTGGTTCGCCTCGGCTCGCAGCATTGCCGAGCACGCGACAGCGGCCGCGGCGAAAAACCAGCCCGTTGCGACGAGGGTTGACCGACCCCGGAGCCGGCGTACCAGCAGAAGCAGCGCCCAGGCACCCAAAGCAATCAGCGTCAGAGGTGCTGGCGCGAGAAAGCCCGCCAGCGCTCCGCCCCAGGCAGCGGTGCCCAACAGCACCATCCGCAGGTCCGGCGGCCCAGACGAGTCCTCGACCGTTGACTCTTCGGCGGTCGGCGGATCGGCTCCTGGCTCCTTGGCCGTCGGCAGATGAGCCATCGGCTCCGCCACTAGAGGGTGACGAAGGGAGCGATCTCCGCAAGTGTGGCGTCTCCGATCCCGGAGACCTCGAGCAGCTCGTCCACCGAGGTGAAGGCACCGTGCTCGGTGCGCCACTGCAGGATGGCTCCGGCGGTCACCGGACCGATGCCGGGCAGCTCCTCGAGCTCGGCCTGGGAGGCGGTGTTCAGGTTGATCATCGTTGAACCGGGCTGGGCCGCCCCCGGGACGGACACTGCCGGGGCGGCGACTCCCCCGGGCGCAGCGACGCCGACCACGATCTGCTCCCCGTCGACCAGCACCCGGGCCAGGTTCAGCGACGTGAGGTCGACGCCCCTTCTCGCGCCGCCCGCTGCCTTCAGGGCGTCCACGACTCGCGAGCCGATCGGCAACGCCGCAATGCCCGGGCGGCGCACCTTGCCGGCGACGTCGACGACGACCACCGCCGATGCCGGGTCGCCGGCCACCGAGGACACCGCATTCGGTGGCGGGGTGCCGGAGGCATCTGCGCCGGGCGACTCTGCGCCCACGCCGACAACCGCGACCGACGACGGACCGGGCCTCACCGGCGCTGACGCGGGCGCCAGGTCCCCCGGTGGGTCCGCCTTCAGGACCCACCAGGCGGTGACCCCGAGGGCAACGGCGACCAGCACCGCGAGGACGGTGAGGTGTTCCGCGGCCAGATCGACCCGCCCCTGAAGGGTTGGAGGGAGACGGTCGAACAACCATCCCGACGCGCGGGCGCGGGCGCCGACGGAGCGCCGCGCATGCCGTCCGGGCTGAGTCCCAGAGCGATCCCCGGTGGCCGAGTTGATGGCCGACCCGGTCGCCTGCCAAGATCCGGACTGCGCCGGCCGCTCCGATGGGGCCACCGGCGAGTCGGATGCAGGCTCGGACGCACGCTCACCGTCAGGCTGCCGCGGCAGCGCACCGCGTGCCTCGGCCAGCTCGATGCCGAGCAGCTCGAGACGTCGACGGGCCACCTCGGCCACCTGGTCCTGTGCTGCTCTGCGTGCGCGCATGGGTCGAACCTAGAAACGGCCCGGACGCCGCGGCACCGGTGCCGGTCTGTCTGTGGAGAATCCGATCACGTGCCGACCCTGTGGATCGGCTCCAGTACGTAGCCCCCGGAAAGACGCACCACCGCGGCGTGGTGGCCCGCGGTGGCGACGAGGCGGCCGGCCGGAGACTCGGCGGCGAAGCGGCGAAGTATGGGCTGCGACGCCGAGCGCGCTCGGGCTCTAGGTAAGGCCGGGCCGCGGCGAGACCACGACGGCCAGCATGCCGGGTCCGACGTGGGCCCCGATCACGGCGCCGACCTCGCCCACGACCACATCACGGTCGTCCAGGTTCGTCGCGAGCCGTTCCCGCAGGTGGGCGGCCAATGTCCCGGCGCGTTCGCCGTTGGCCAGGTGGGCCACCGCGACGTCGACGTGTCGGTCGCCCGCCGCCTCGACCGCGAGCTCTTCCAAACGGCTCAGCGCGCGCGCCGACGTACGCACCTTCTCGAGCGAGCCGATGCTGCCGTCGGCTAGCTGCAGCAACGGCTTCACCGCGAGCGCGGACCCCAGCAGGGCAGCCGCAGCACCGATGCGCCCGCCGCGGCGGAGGTACTCCAGGGTGTCGACGTAGAACAGGGAGGTGGTGGAGTGGGCACGCCGGCGGGCAGCCTCGGCAGCGTCGGCCGCGGTCCCGCCGGAGGCGAGCACCTCCTCGGCCGTGAGCACAGCGAAGCCGGTAGCGAGGCCGAGCTGGCGGGAGTCCACGGTCGTGACCGGCACCGGTGCCTCGCGGGCGGCGAGCTGCGCCGACTCGTAGGTGCCGCTGAGCTCGCTGGAGAGATGGATCGAGACGATCTCGGTGGCGCCCTGGTCCGCCGCGCGCTGGTAGGCCTCGAGCATCGCGGCAGGGGTCGGGCGCGACGTGCTCACCGGCTTGAACTCCCGCAGCGCCTCAGCGACGGTCTCGGAGGTGGCACCGCCCGCGGCGCCCTCCTCGAAACACTTCGCCCCGATCACGACCTGGAGCGGCACGACCGTGATGCCACGCTGCTCGGCCAGCTTCGGTGGCAACGAAGCCGTCGAGTCTGTGACGAGCGCGATCGAGCAAGACATGTCGGGAAGGTTACCGGTCAGGAACGTGGGAAGTAGGAATCGTCGACAAGCACGTCTTGTTCCCCACCTATCGGGTAACACCGGAACGACAACAGTCGACGGAAGGAAACAGCATGCGCGTCGTCATCGCGGGTGGACACGGTCAGATCGCCCAGAGGCTCGAGCGTCAGCTCGCCGAGGCAGGGCACCAGCCGGTTGGCCTGGTGCGGAACCCCGACCACGTCCCCGAGCTGGAGAGCCTGGGCGCCGAGGCCGTCGTACTCGACCTCGAGCAGGCCAGCACCGACGACCTGGCCTCCGTGGTCAGCGGCGCGGACGCTGTGGTCTTCGCCGCCGGTGGCGGTCCCGGCAGCGGTCCCGAGCGCAAGGAGACCGTCGACAAGGGCGCCGCCAAGCTGCTCGCGGACGCCGCCGAGCAGGCAGGGGTACGCCGCTACCTGATGATCTCCTCGATGGGCACCGACCAGGCCGATCCGAGCAGCGACGAGCCGTTCCAGGTCTACCTGCGGGCCAAGGCCGCGGCCGACGAGGACCTGCGTAGCCGCGACCTCGACTGGACGATCGTCCAGCCGGGCGGGCTCACCGACGACGCAGGCAACGGCAAGGTCACCCTGGACCCGGGCAGCAAGCCGCGGCAGGTCCCGCGCGACGACGTCGCCGCCGCGCTGGTGGCCGCGCTCGAGGACGAGGGCACGATCGGCAAGCAGTTCACCCTGCTCACCGGGGACACCCCGGTCCGCGAGGCGCTCGCCGCCCTCTGATCCCCCGACAACGTCATACGTCCCGGGGGCTATAGCCCGC
>JBFIWG010000277.1:0-4836 GCA_041606495.1 Nocardioidaceae bacterium | reverse complement strand
GGTCGCGGTCAGGAGCGACGATCGCACTCTGCACCTGCGACGGCGGCGAGGAGGTCTCCCGGATCACTTCGAGCGACCCGCGGCTCATCGAGTTCCTGGGAGACCGCCTCTCCAGCGAGGACTGACCCACGGTTCGTCGACCACGTGGTCGTGGTCGACGGCGGCCACATCGCAGCCGTCGGGTCACCGCATTCGGTCGTCGTCCCTACCGTGCTGGTCTGACGCCTAGCCGATGTGGGCGTGCGGCAGGCGCTCGAGCCCGTGGTGCACGCGCAGCCTGGTCGCCGGCTGCATCGCCACCTCGTCCAGCTCGACCGGGCCGAACCACACCACGTCGCCCGAGTCGCTCCGGGCTTGCGTCGGCTCCTCGAGCGGGAGTCCCCGAAGGCAGAGGGCGACCTGGCGGCCGACCTCGCCGCCGTACTCGATGGTGTCCTCGGGGTCGGAGTAGACACCGATCACGTCGACGGCCTTGACCGGGACCCCGGTGCCCTCGAGGGTGTGGCGCTCCGCGCCCGCGCCCACGAACTCCCCTGCGCCGATCACACCACCGGGCAAGGTCCACATCCCGTCGTCCGAGCGCCGCATCAGCACGCGCCCCTCCTGGTCCTGGACGAACACGTCGACCGCTGGAAGAACGCCGCCCCTCAGCTGGCTCAACTCGCTTTCCTGCTGGGTTCGCGCCATGGCGCCTCCTCAGGTCCGGACGTCGAATGCCCCTCACACCGTCGTACTCCCTGAGGAGCCGCGCGGCAATAGCCGAGAGGGGTGTACGCCGAAGTCACGTGCTCAGCGGAGATCGTCCAGGGCGCCGCGGATCGCGTCGATCATGTGCTCGATGTCGCTTTCGGTGACCACGAGCGGCGGCGCCAGCCGGATGGTGGAGCCGTGCGTGTCCTTGGCGAGGACGCCACGCGCCAGCAGGGCCTCGGACAGCTGACGCCCGGTGCCCAGCGACGGGTCGATGTCGATACCGGCCCACAGCCCGCGAGAACGCACCTCGACGAGGCCCTCGCCCACGAGCGCTCGCAGCCCCTGCGACATCAGCTCGCCGAGTCGCGTGGAGCGCTCCTGGAACTCCCCGGTCTGGAGCAGCGCGACGACCTCGCGCCCGATGGCTGCCGCGAGGGGGTTCCCGCCGAACGTCGAGCCGTGGGAGCCCGGCACGATCACATCGAGCACGTCGTGGTTCGCGGCGATCGCGGACACCGGGTACAGCGCACCGCCGAGTGCCTTGCCTAGGACGTACATGTCCGGCACCACGTTCTCGTGGTCGCAGGCGAAGGTCGTGCCCGTCCGCGCGAGACCGGACTGGATCTCGTCGGCGACCATCAGCACGTTGCGCTCGTCGCACAGGTTGCGAACCTCGCGGAGGTACCCCTCCGGCGGGATGACCACGCCCGCCTCGCCCTGGATCGGCTCGAGCAGGACCGCGACCGTCGTCTCGTCGATGGCGTCGTCGATCGCTGCCACGTCGCCGTACTTCACGATCCGGAAACCAGGGGTGTACGGCGCGTAGTGGCGGCGCGCCTCGTCGTCGGTCGAGAAGCTGACGATGGTCGTCGTACGGCCGTGGAAGTTGCCGTCCATCACCACGATCGAGGCCTGGTCCTCCGGGACACCCTTGACCTCGTAGCCCCAGCGGCGGCTGACCTTGAGCGCGGTCTCCACCGCCTCTGCGCCGCTGTTCATCGGCAGCACCTGGTCCTTGCCGGTTAGCGCGGCCAGGTCCCTTGCGAACAGCCCGAGCTGGTCGTTGTAGAAGGCGCGGCTGGTGAGGGTGAGCCGGTCGAGCTGCTCGTGCGCCACGGCGATAAGCCGGGGGTGCCCGTGCCCGAAGTTCAGGGCCGAGTAGCCGGCGAGACAGTCGAGGTAGCGCTTCCCGTCGACATCAGTGACCCAGGCACCCTCCCCGGACGAGATCACGACCGGCAGTGGGTGGTAGTTGTGCGCCGCCCACTGCTCGGTCATCGCGATGTGCTCGGCAGAGCCGGCCTCGGAGGTAACGGTCCGCGTCTGCTCAGTCATGGCGCCATGGTGTCACCTCCGGGCAAGACCGACGCACCGCGCTGCGAAACCCCGGGTGTGTCACTCGGTGAGGATGCCCAGCTGGTAACGAGCAGCGGCCTCCAGCAGGCGGTCCACGTCCGGGTCGCTCGGCTCGGGGATCACCAGCTCCTTCGCGGGCTCGCCGACCTCCCGAGCGAAGTGGTCGAACTGGCCCGGCGAGGTCAGGTGGATGAAGCGGGCGGGGCCGTCCCACGGGACTACGAAGCCGTGCGGGATGCCTCGCGGGAGCAGCACGAAGTCGCCCGGGCCGGCCTCCCCCTGCACGTCTCCGGCGGAGAAGTGCATCTTGCCCTCGAGCATGTAGAAGGCCTCTGTCTCGGCGTAGTGCACGTGCGGCGGCGGCGCGAAGCCGGGCGGGCAGAGCTGTTCCAGGAACGTGAACGCCCCCTCGGCCTGCTCGGCCCCGGCCTTCACGGTGAACAGCGTGTTGAGGAACCAGATGCCTTCGCCCTCCCCTGCGCGGCGCAGGTACGGCGTGGGCTTCTCGTGAGTCATGTCGACCTCCTGTCGTGGACGGATGCGCTCACGCTAGGAAGGTCCAGGGGCGTCTGGCAGACCAGAAAACTGGGTGGCTCCATCAGGGGGTTCCGGGCTTATCTTGAGATCGTGCCCGTTGCGGAAAGACGTCGCCTCGCTCGCGCCAAGATCGAACGGCTGGCGCGGGCCGGCCACGACACCGTGCGGTTCTGGCAGGAGGCCACGGAAGTGCTGCGGCCCGTCGTACCGTTCGACTTCCACCCTTGCTGGTTCACCCTCGACCCGGAGCACCTAGTGATCACCGGGCACTTCAACACCGGCATGAGCGACACCCCGACGGAGATCGTGCGGAGCCAGTACGCCGAGGACGACGTGAACGCCTTCACCGATCTCGCGCGACGTCGTCTACCGGCCGCCACGGTCGTCGGCGAGACAGGTGGCGACCCGGCCGCGAGCTGGCGCTGGGAGAACCTGCTGGCGCCCATGGGGTTCGACGACTCGCTCGACGCAGTGCTGCGTGCCCGCGGGACCGCCTGGGGTGCGCTGTCGCTGCTGCACACCGACGGCCGACGCCCCTTCACCGACGCAGATGTGCGCTTCATCGGCCAGGTCTCCGACGCCCTGGCAACCGGGACGCGGCTCGGCCTGATGCTGCACCCGAGCACCACCCCCGGCACGGCGGCTTCACCGGCCGTGCTCGTCGTCGACGGAGACCTCTCGATGTCATCCGCCACACCCGGAGCCGACCGCTGGCTGGCGGAGCTGCCGGACTCGGGGAGCTTCCGCGACGATCGGCTTCCGCTACCGGTGCAGGTGGCGGTGGTGCGCGCCGTCAGCCACCCACGCGGGGAGGCAACCCTGCGGTTGCGTGGACGGAGTGGGATGTGGCTGCGGATCCATGCCGCCGCTCTGACCGGCACGCGCACCGGGCAGCAGGCAGTCGTCATCGAGCCGGCCGAGCCTGCGCTGGTGGCACCCCTGCTGCTCTACGCCCACGAGCTCACCGAGCGTGAGCGCGACATCGTGGACCTGGTGCTGCGGGGCATGTCCACGCAAGCGATCGCCGGCCAGCTGTACATCTCGCCGTACACCGTCCAGGACCGGCTCAAGGCGGTGTTCGAGAAGGTGGGCGTGCGAAGCCGGCGCGAGCTCGTGGCACGCCTTCGCGAGAGCTGGTCCCGAGACCTGCTCGAGCCGACCGACCGATGAGCTCACCCCGCCCGAAGTGACCATTCAGCAAAACCCTCCAGCGGCGTAGCCTGCGAGCGAAGGGGGCGGCACCGTGACGCAACGCGTGCTCATCGACGAGCTGGTCGAGTCCGCCCGCAGAGGGCTGGACCGGGTGCACCCGGCCGACCTCCAGGCCGAGATGGCGGCCGGTGCCCTGGTGGTGGACACCAGGCCTGTCGAGCAACGAGAGCGCGACGGCGCGCTGCCCGGCGCGCTGGTCATCGACCGGAACGTCCTGGAGTGGCGGCTGGATCCGACCAGCCCGCACTGCGTCCCGGAGCTGACCCACCGTCATCAGCGAGTCATCATCGTCTGCAACGAGGGGTTCAGCTCGAGCCTGGCTGCCGCCACGCTTCAACGGCTGAGTCTGAGCCGGGCAACCGACCTGGTCGGGGGGTTCCAGGCCCTGCGGGCCTTGACCTCCGTTGCCCTCAGCCCTGCTCCTCTCCAAGGATCTCGATGACACCGCGACTCCCGTCGATCCGGACCCGCTGACCGGTCCGGAGCCGGGCAGTCGCCCCTCGCACGCCGACGATCGCCGGTATGCCGTACTCCCGGGCCACTACTGAGCCGTGGGTGAGGAGCCCACCGATCTCGGTGATCAGGCCACCGGCGTTCACGAACAGCGGTGTCCAGCCCGGATCGGTGAACGAGGCGACCAGCACCTCCCCCGGTTCGAGCGACTCGGACTCGGGATCGTGGATCACGTGCACCCGCGCCTCGACGACTCCGCCGGACACCGGCTGCCCCAGCAGGGCCCCCGGCGGGGCATCCTCCACGTGATACCTGACGACCGGGGTCTCGCCATCACTGGTCAGAACCATGGGCGGCGTCAGGGCATCGAAACGTGCAAGGTCAGCTCGTCTGGTCGGGATCTGATCGACGGCCTCCACCTCCTTCCCGTCGATGAGCCTCACCAGCTCAGGGAGCGAGAGGAGCCAGATGTCATCGGGCCGACTCAGTCGGCCTGACTCGGTGAGGTCGACGGCGATCTGCTTCAGCTTCTCCTTGACCTCGCCCAGGATCTGGATGGCCAGGAACTTGTGGTGCTCGCGCAGG
>JBFIWG010000276.1:0-4882 GCA_041606495.1 Nocardioidaceae bacterium | reverse complement strand
GGGGTGTCCAACGTGACCCGGTAGTCGGACCGGTCCTCGGGCCAGGCGACGTTCCGCAGGTGCATGTGGCCGGCCTCGTTCGAGTAGAGGTACGGCGTGACATGCTCGCGCTGCACCGGGTGCACCGCATTGGCAGCGGCCTCGGTCAGGGCCTCGAAGCTGAAGACCTCGAAGTCGAAGCCTCTGGGAAAGCTGCGCTCGAGCGTGTTCGACAGGTAGAGCCACGGATCGTCGGCCTTCTCGAACTCCGCGGCGGCTGCCGCGATGATCTGCCCGTCGATCAGGGGACAGTCGGAGGTGACCCGGACGACGGTTTCGAGCTCGTTGACCGAAGCGCACTCGTGGAAGCGCGCGAGGACGTCCTCCTCGGAGCCGCGGTAAGCAGGGATGGCTCGAGAGGTGGCTAACTCGACAATCTGGTCGTCGGTGTCGTTCACCGTGGTCGCGACGAGCACCGGCAGTCCACTGGCCTCGAGCCGGTCCAGGTGGTGCTCGAGCAGCGTCTTCCCCGCCACGGTGATCAGCACCTTCCCCGGTAGCCGGGTGCTGGTGGTCCGTGCCTGGGTGATGATCCCGACCCGGGTCATCGCAGGGCGTCCCGCAGCGCGTCGACCACCCGATCCACCTGCGCGTCGGTGAGGTCGGGGAACATCGGCAGCGACAGCTCCTCGGCGTAGAACGCCTCGGCGTTGGGGCACATCCCGCGCCGGTAGCCGATCCGGGCGTACGCCGGGTGCCAGTAGACGGGGATGTAGTTGACCTGGACGCCGATGTCTGCGGCGCGCATCTTCTCGAACACCTCACGGCGGCGGCCGTCGAGCACGCGAAGCGGGTACAGGTGCCAGGCCGGCTCCACGCCGTCACGCTGGACCGGCGTGCGAACGCCATCCAGGTCGGCGAGCGCTGCGTCGTACCGCGCCTTGATCTCCGCGCGTCGGGCAACGAACGCGTCGAGGCGGGCGAGCTGACTGAGACCGAGAGCGCAGGCGACGTCAGTGAGCCGGTAGTTCAGGCCGAGCTCGTGCACCTCTTGGTGCCAGGGGCCCTCGTCGGTCATCTCGAAGCGCTGCGGGTCGCGGACCAGGCCGATGTTGTGGAACTCCGCCGCACGTTGGGCGAGCGCGGAGTCCTTGGCCACCACCGCCCCGCCCTCGGCGGTGGTCAGGTTCTTGGTCGGGAAGAAGGACATCGTGGTGACGTCCGCGAGGCTGCCGACGGGCCGGCCCCGATAGGTTCCGCCGATCGAGTGGGCGGCGTCGTCCAGGGTCAGCGCCCCGACCCGGTCAGCGATCGGCTGAAGCCGGTCGTAGTCACAGGGGTGCCCGGCGTAGTCGACCGCCGCCACCACCCGGGTCCGCTCGGTGACCGCCGCCTCGACAGCGGCCGGGTCGAGCAGAGCGGTGTCGTGCTCGACGTCGGCGAACACGATCTTTGCTCCGAGGAGCGAGGCGCCGCTGGCGGTGGCCACGAACGTCATCGGGGTGGTGATCACCTCGTCGCCCGGCTGCACGCCGATCGCGGCGTAGGCGATGTGCAGCGCGGCCGTACCTGAGGTGCAGCTCACTGCACGGTGCCCACCGGCGCGCCTCGAGACCGCATCCTCGAACGCGGAGACGGTCGGGCCGGTAGTCAGCCAGTCCCCGCGGAGGACGGCGACGACCGCGGCGATGTCCTCCTCGGAGATCGACTGGCGTCCGTACGGCAGCAAGTCAGATGTCCGTTTCGAGGATCCGGGTGATGTCCTCGCGGGTGAACCACTCGTCGTTGCTGTCCGATCGGTAGGCGAAGCCGGCCGGGACGAGCTCACCCTCCGACGGAGGCTTGTAGCCCCACGTGGCCAGGTCGGGCTGAAGGACGTACCGGCCACCCAGGCGCACCGCCCTCCTGCCTTCCTCAGGCGAGATCATCTCCTCGTGGAGCTTCTCGCCGGGGCGGAGTCCCACGTCATGCATCTTCGCGCCGGGGGCGATCGCCTGCGCCAGGTCGGTGATCTTCATCGACGGGATCTGCGGGACGTACAGCTCACCGCCCTGCATCTGGTCGAAGGAGTCGACCACGAACTTCACCGCCTGGGGCAGCGTGATGAAGAAGCGGGTGCAGCGCAGGTCGGTGATCGGCAGCGACTCGCCGGCCTCGGCGAGGCGGCGGAAGAACGGGATCACCGAGCCGCGGCTGCCCATCACGTTGCCGTAGCGCACCACCGAGAAGCGGGTCTCGTAGGCCGCGGCGTAGTGGTTGCCGCTGACGAACAGCTTGTCCGCGGTCAGCTTGGTCGCGCCGTACAGGTTGATCGGGCTCGATGCCTTGTCCGTGGAGAGTGCGACGACCTTCTTCACGCCGGTGTCGATGGCGGCCTCGATCACGTTCTGCGAGCCCATGACGTTGGTCTTGACGAACTCGAACGGGTTGTACTCCGCGGTGTCGACCTGCTTCAACGCCGCTGCGTGCACGACGTAGTCGACCTTGTGCATCGCTCGCAGAAGTCGCTGCTCGTCTCGGACGTCTCCGATGAACCAGCGAAGGCGTGGGTCGTCCTTGAACAGCTGCCGCGCTTCGTACTGCTTGAGCTCGTCGCGGCTGAAGATGATCAGGCGGCGCGGGTTCAGGTGGTCCAGCGCGTACCTGACGAACGCCTTGCCGAAGGAACCGGTGCCGCCGGTCACCAAGATGTCGGAACCGCTGAGGATGGACACGCGCTGTCTCCCGAGTTGTCTGCTGGCTTGGGGTTGAGGGGAGTGTGCGGGTCCCCCATGGCACATCCTTGCTCTCGTATCGTAGAAGATCGCGCGTGTCCCGATAGTCGCTACCCCCATCGAGGAGCCGATGCACGTCCTTTTCCACTGCAATGGAGGCGGGAGCCTGGGTGTCGGTCATGTCCTCCGATCCCTGGCCCTGGCCGAGGAGGCACGTGCGGCCGGGCACCGTTGCACCTTCGCCGGCGAGTTCGCGGGCGACTTCGTGGTGCGGCAGCTGCACAACCTGGGCACAGAGACCGTCAACGTGCCTCGGTCAGACGAGAGCGCAAGTGACCTGGCCCGGCTCGTGGCGCAGCTGTCACCCGATGTCTTGCACGCGGACACCTATGACGATCTCGAGCTGGCGCTCACGGGCCACGCACCTCTCCTCAGCAACGTCGAGGACGCGGAGTTCGGCCGTCGGCCCGCAGATCTGGTCATCGACCCCAACCTGGGCGCCGAGACGGAGCCACGCGAGGTCGAGGGACACGCTGCCGAGCCGCTGCTCCTGCGCGGGGCTCGGTTCGCTCCGCTTCGCGCGGTCGTGACGGAGCGTCGCGGGGAGTGGCAGCTGCGCGAGCAGGCCACTCGGGTGCTGGTGGTGATGGGCGGCACGGATCCGATGGGGCTCACGCCGAAGGTGTTGACGGCTCTGGCTGAGACCGGGCTGGCGTTGCACGTCACCGCCATCACCTCTCGGGAACGCCGCCCCGCATGCGAGGCCGCGCTCGCGGCGCACCCAGGGCAGCTGAGCGTGGAGCTGCTCGATCCCAGCGACGACCTGCCCGCCCTGATGGCGCACCACGACCTGGTCGTCAGCGCGGCGGGTACGTCGGTGTGGGAGCTGTGCTGCATCGGAGTGCCGATGGCGCTGGTGTGTGCGGTGGACAACCAGCGGGCCGGCTACGACAGGGTCGTTCAGGCGGGCGCCGCGCTCGGGCTCGGCTCGACGCTCGACGGAGCAGAGGCAGGAGACGCCGCGCGCCAGCTGCGGGAGGCCCTGGAGAACCCAGCCACCCGCCAGGACCTGGCCCGCCAGGCCGCCCAGGTGGTCGACGGCCTCGGCGCCTGGCGGATCGTCCGGACCTGGGAGCAGCTCGCGGCAGGTGCGCCGTCCAAGCCGGTCGAGGCCGCCCTCCAGGTGCGCCGGGCGGTCCTGGCGGACGCCGACGCGCTTCTGGCCTGGCGGAACGACCCCGCTACGCGGCGCAACTCACGGCAGCAGCATGCCGTGCAACCCGATGAGCACCGGACCTGGCTGGAGGCGAGTCTGTCCAGGGAGGACCGGGTGCTGCTGATCGCCGCGGATGACTCCGGTGACGTGGGCACGGTCCGCTGGGATCGCGTCGGCGAAACCGAGTGGGAGGTCTCCATCACTGTTGCGCCTGAGCGACGCGGGCAGGGCCTGGCGCGACTCCTGCTGGCGGCCGGCGAGCAGGAGCTGGCGCGGACCGAGCACGTGCGGGCGACGTACGCGGAGGTACACGCGAGCAACCAGGCTTCCGTCCGCTTGTTCGCGGCTGCCGGTTACCTGCCCGACGCGCCCGCCGACGAGCTCGGTTTCCTGACCTTCCGGAAGCCGCTGCTGGCGCCGCAGCGATGAACCGAGAGCTAGATGAGGTCCCAGGTCAGGGCGGTGCCGCGTGCGACGTCGCGGACGAAGGTCCGTCCGAGAACGGTCTCCATCGAGTCCGCGGGCAGGCCGCCGGCGGGGCGGATCGAGCGCACGTTCGCGACCGTGACCGGGTCACCGGCCTTGACGTCCTCGACGACGTAGAGCGAGCGGCGTAGCCGCAGCACCGCCTGCTCGGCCTCGGTCGGACCGACCTGGGCGGGACTGATCGCGGCCAGACGTGCTCGCTCGGACTCTTCCGCGAGAAGGGCGAACTCGGCCGGGGTGAGTGAGAACTGCGAGTCCACGCCGCCGTCGGCGCGGTCCAGGGTCAGATGCTTCTCGACGCAGACTGCCCCCATGGCGACCGCGGCGACCGCGACCCCGATCCCGAGGGTGTGGTCGGAGAGCCCGACCGGGACCCCGAAAGCCTCCTGGAACAGGGCGATGTTCGCCAGCCGGGCGTCTGCCGGCTCGGCGGGGTACGACGCGGTGCAAGCCAGAAGAACCAGCTCGGTGCAGCCCGCTTTGCTGG
>JBFIWG010000275.1:0-4938 GCA_041606495.1 Nocardioidaceae bacterium | reverse complement strand
GGCTGCTCCGGCTCGGCTGAGGAGCCGGACACGGCTGCTACCCCGGCCCAGACGGCGGCCGAAAGCCCATCCGAGTCACCTGATGAGTCACCCGATGAGTCACCCAGCGACTCCCCCGAGGACCAGGCCGATGTTGAGATCACCATCTCGGGCGACACGATCAAGCCCAACGGCAAGCGCATGACGGCCTCTGTCGGCGAGCCGGTCATCCTGGCGATCTCCTCGGACCGGGCCGCCGAGCTCCACGTGCACTCCACCCCTGAGCAGGTGGTCGACGTCAAGAAGGGCAAGTCCACGGTCGAGCTCACCGTGGAGGCCCCCGGGATCGTTGACGTCGAGGAGCACGACACCGGGCTCGTCATCCTCCAGCTCGAGGTCCGCTGACCGTGGTCTTCGCACACGGACTGGGCGGCGCCCAGGACCTGCCGATCCCCGCCGAGTTCGCGATTGCCGGCGCGGGTGCCGCGCTGGCGATCTCGTTCATCGTTCTCGCGATTGCGTGGCGCAACCCGCGCTACGACGCGGCGACCTCGGGTCGTCCGGTTCCCTCCTGGCTGGCCTCGGCCGTCGACGGGCGCGTGTTCCCCGCGGTGGTCCGCGGTCTCGGCTTCGCGTTCTTCCTGTACGTCGTGTGGGCGGCCGTCGCCGGCCCCGACCTGCTGATCAACCCGACGTTCGGTGTGGTCTACGTCCTGCTGTGGGTGGGCCTGGTGCCCGCCTCACTGCTGTTCGGCCCGGCCTACAAGGCGATCAGCCCGGTCCGCACCATCAACCTGGGTTTCAGCAGGCTGATCGGCGGCGACGCGGACCGTGGGCTTTGGGAGCTCCCCCGCTGGGTGGGCTACTGGCCCGCGGCGCTGGGCCTGTTCGCTTTCGTCTGGCTCGAGCTGATCTACCCCGACTCGACGTACCTCTCCCCCGTCCGGCTCTGGTTCGCCGGCTACATCGCGGTGATGCTGGTCGGCAGCGCCCTGTTCGGCTCCAAGTGGCTGGAGCGGGCCGACCCGTTCGAGGTCTACTCCTCGCTGGTCGGGCAGCTCTCGATCTGGGGACGCCGCGCGGACGGCACGCTCGTCGTGCGAAGCCCGCTCGCGAACCTGGACGGGGTCACCCCGGCACCCGGACTGGTGGCCGTCGTAGCCGTGCTCTTCGGCAGCACCGCGTTCGACAGCTTCAAGGACTCCAACGTGTGGCTGCGTTTCAGCCAGTCCACCGATCTCGACATCACCTGGGTCAACACCGGCGTCATGCTCGGCTTCTGCGCCCTGGTGGGCCTGTCGTTCGCCTTCGCAACGGTGTCGACCGGGATCGAGGACGGCACCCGCCGCTGGGAGCTGCCGAACCTGTTCGCCCACTCGGTGGTGCCGATCATCGTCGGCTACATCGTGGCCCACTACCTGACCTTCCTGGTCGAGACCGGTCAGCAGACGCTCATCCTCCTCAGCGACCCGATGGGGACGGGTGCCAACCTCCTGGGCACCGCGAACTGGGAGGTCAACTACTGGTTGTCGGTGAACCCCACGGCCCTGGCGGTGATCAAGGTGCTCGCGGTGGTCACCGGGCACGTGCTCGGCGTGATCGCTGCCCATGACCGCGCGATCCGGCTCCTGCCGCGGCGCCACCAACTCACCGGACAGCTCCCCCTGCTGTTCGTGATGGTCTTCTACACCGTCTCGGGTCTGTACCTGCTCTTCGGCGCCTGAGCCGGGCTCAGCCCCGTCGACGACCGACCGGGCTGCGCGGCCGCCTTCGTACGACGGACCCGGCGTCCGACCCGAGCACGGCGTCGGCCACCCCGGCCAGGCCACGACGCAGCGGGGAGTCCCCGAGCTCGACGAGGCTGCGACCGCTCATCAGTGCCTGGTCGGCAGCCGTCCGGTCTTCCGGGAGGAAGTGCACGCTCGCCGGGGTGACGAACCCCTCGATCATCGACCGGACCTCGCGCTCGCCCCAACCGAGCGACGGACGGGTCCGGTTGACCACGATCCGCGTGGTCGCTCCCGGCACCACCGCGAGCAGCTCGACCAGGCCTCGGGCGAGCCGCGCCAGGCCGACCGGGTCGGCCGAACCCACGACCACCAGCTCGTCGGCCTGCTCCAGCGCGGACACCGCCATCTGGTTACGTCCCGGCGCGCCGCCGAACCCCGCACCGGGATCGGTCTCCAGACAGAACCCGACGTCGGCCACCACCACCGGCGCCAGCACACGAGCCACGTCCAGCGTCACGGTGAACGCGGACTCCCGGACCTCGACCCACCGGTCCGCCCGGGGCAGACCCGTCAGCACCCGCAACGCCGGTCCGACGCTGCGTGCCAGGGAGGCCAACCGCTCCTGGTCCAGCTGCCCTGCGTTGGCGAGGCGGGCTGCGCTGAGCAGGCCCGACACCTCCTCCAGGACCCCGAGATGCTGGGCCACCGTGCCGCCGTAGCCGTCGACATCGACCAGGAACGTGTCGGTGCCGCGGTGCGCGATCTCGGCCGCGAGCCCGACTGCGACGGTCGTCCGGCCCGGCGCTCCGGTGGGTCCCCACACCGCGACCAGCCGACCGGCCACGCAGCTGTTCACCTCGGCGGTCGGCACGGCTGCCCCGGTCGGCTCGGGCTCGACCGGCATGGCGGCGACCGGTTCGGCGGCTGCGGCGACGACCAGATCGACCAGCCGGTCGAGACCGTCCCTCGGCAGCACCTCCGTGACTCCCAGGCTCCTGCCCCGCTCGCTGACCGCACTCTCCTCCGGATCCGGACCGACCACCAGGATCGAGGCCAACCCGGAGCGCCGCAGGTGGTCGATGCTGGAGGCGTCGAGCCCTGGCAGCCCGGCGGCGAGCACCGCGACCTGCCCCTGCCCGGTGGCCGCCGAGGCGAGGAGGTCGTTCAGGTCGACGCACCGCTTCAACAGCACAGCGCGGGCACTTTCGGCACTCAGCTGCCTCAGCGCGTCGACCTCCCAGCCGGCCCCGGCCGCCGCCATCAGCACCGCGACCCGCTCACGCACGCCCGGTCACCCTTGCCTGGTGATCAGGACGTCGCCCGCAGCGAGCAGCGCCAACGCCTCCGGGAGGCTGTCGTCCTCCGTCTCGTCGAGTCCCACGATGATCTGCCGGATGGCTGAGGGACCCAACGCGCTGCTTTCGCGAGGCGCGGCCACGACCACCACGTCGTCGAGGACCAGCTGCGACTCGACCCGTCCGTCGTCGGCGGGCTGCTCGGGGGTGACCCACACGTCGACCCGGACTCCGGCCTGCACCGTCGCCGGCACGGCCTCCGACATCACGGCCAGCGGCACCTCAGTGAGCGTGGTGGCTCCGTCCGACTGCACGGCTGCTCGGGGCAGCAGCTCTCCGGCATCGAGGGCGCGCGCCGCGACAGACCCCGCGGGCAGGGGCGCGTCGGCGGAGAGGTACCTGTCGGCCACCTCCCCCGAGCCGAACCGGATGTCGACGGCCTCCACGTCCGCCATCGTCACCTCCGCACCTGCCGGCAGGTCCGTCCGGACCCCCCACACCGACACGCTGTCGTCGGCCGAGCCGAGCAGGCGGGCACCGAGCAGGACGGAGACTGCCACGATCGCCACCCCGAGCACGAGACGCGGATCGCGCCAGTTCGCGCCGGGCACACGTCTGGCCGGAGGGGACCCGACGGAGGTGGATCCGGCCCGAGAGACAGCGGTCGGTGCGCTCACACGGACATCATGCTCGTTCCCGACCTATCGGTCACCCCCTCTGTCCACAGGCAAACGGCCGCAAGGAGTCGTGAACAGACGCAATCACTGGCACAGTGATCCTCATGGCAGGTACCGGCACCCCTCGCTTCTTGCAGCTGACCGACGTCGCGGAGATCCTCAACACCTCGAGCGCTCAGGTCTACGCGCTGGTGCGGCGCGGTGACCTGCCGGCGATCAAGATCGGTGGGCGAGGACAGTGGCGGGTGGAGGTGACCGAGCTGGAGGCCTACATCCAGCGGGCGTACGCCGAGACCAAGTCCTTCGTGGACCGACACCCGTACGTCGAGTCCGGAAGCCCCTCGGACGAGGACGCACCTCGCTGACCGTGCCGGTCCCTCACAGCAGGCACACGGCAGCGATCGACGACAGTGACACGAGCTCGACGGACGGGCTCGCGGCTGCGACGCCGTAGCTGCGGTCCTCTTCGCGCAGCAGCTCGACGAAGTCTTCCCCCACGCGAGCCACACGTCCCCGACTCTGCGCACCGTCGACGTGCCTGACGAGCGCAGGGTCGCCTGACTCTGCCAGCCCTCGCAGGGCTGAGCCGAATCCGAGCCTGGCTCCCAACGATCGGGCCTGCTCATGCACGGCCCGGTCCGGGGCACCACCTGCCCGGGCGAGGGCGTCGAAGCGGACCAGCCACTCCCTCCCGCCTTCATCTCGCAGCAACAGCCAGCCGGAGCCGACCCGGCGCACGACACCGGCGAGTCGGCCGACGCCACGGATATCGAGTGTCAGCTGCTGGCCGGTCGAAGCGTGCAACCGGTCGGCCAGGGTCACCCGCGCGTACTCCGCCCGGCTGCGGTCGGCGATCTCTGCATCCCGGTCCGCCAGGTGCAGTCCCTCGGCCTGCTGCTCGAGGTCGTCGAAGAGGCCGAGCAGCCTGTCTTCCCAACCCATATCGGGACAGTTACCGCAAACGCGACCTGTGTCAACTGCTGGGGACAAGTGATTGACGCTCTCGGCAAACGAGGCGTAGAAACAGCAAACGGACGTAAATGCATGGATCGGGGGACAAAGTGGCGCGACCGGCAGCCTGCCTCGCCTGCGCGGCCGGGCGGGCCCGCGGCCTGCTCCTGGTGCTTCTCGCCGGCGCGTTGGCCGCAGCGACATGGGGCCTGGCCGGGCCGGAGGTCGCCGCGGTGCGCGCCACCGACCCGGGGCTCGCCCACTCGTTCACCGACCTGCTGGTCGTCGGGTGCGCGCTCGCGCTGG
>JBFIWG010000274.1:0-4974 GCA_041606495.1 Nocardioidaceae bacterium | reverse complement strand
CGGCCAGGAGCAGAGCGCAGAGCGCCGCGAACGGCTTGGTGACGGAGTAGGGCATGACCAGGGTGTCGTCCTGCCCGGGGCGGTGGGCCGTCGCGTCGGCCCAACCGCCCCACAGGTCGATCACCCACTCCCCGCCGTGCCAGACGGCCAGCGCAGCGCCACCGTCGGGCTGCGTGGCGAGCACCTCACCGAACACGTCCTTGACCCAGGCGAACCTCGGGTGCACCGCTCCAGAGACCTGCATGCGCGCCATGGTCGCAGACCACGGTCACTGGCCGCTGTTCACTACCGCGGTGCCGGCGGGATGTTCTGGTTGAGACGAAACACGTTGTCGGGGTCCATGCGCCGCTTCAGCGCAGTCAACCGGTCCCACGTCCGTGTCCCGTAGGCCTCCCGGACCCGCTCGATGCCCTCATCGGCGTCGAGCTGGTTGACGTAGGCCCCACCGGTGGAGATGCGTCGGGTCGCCGCCCACAGCTCCCGGCCCCAGGCGACGTGGGGCTCCGGGGCGTCCGTCTCGACGTCCCAACCACAGGCGATCGTCAAGAGATTCTCCGCCTCGCGGAAGGTGAAGGCGGTCCCGTCCGCGGGCACCGAACGTATCGCGCCCCCCATGTGCCTGAGCAGGATCTGCTCGTGAGGACCCGGCATCGACGCCAACGACTCCAGGATCGTGTCGATCGCCGGTTCGTCGATCTCGCCCAGCCACTCCGACTTCACGTAGTAGCCACGTCCGTGCGGGACGCCGCTGTCAACCATCGACTGCAGGGCGGTGTACGGCATCAGCCCGATCAGGTCGACCGCGGGCCGGAGGCCGCGCAGCCGAGCCGCCCACGGCTCACCGGCTTGGGGATCGCCGACCCAGGCCATCGACAGGACCACGACCTGTCGCCCGACCAGCTCGGCGGGCACGAACGGAGCCGGCGGGGCCGTGACGCACGCGACCGACAGGGAAAGCTCTTCGGGCACCACGGCACACAGCTCGGCGTAGAGCCGGAGCGCGGCCCTGCCCTGGTCCATCGGCACCATGACGGCTCCCGCGAGCAGAGGACCCACCTCGTGCAGCGTGAACGTGAACCGGGTGACCACCCCGAAGTTCCCGCCGCCACCGCGCAGTCCCCACAGCAGCTCGGGGTCCGTGCTCTCGTCCACGGTCACGATGTCGCCGGTCGCGGTGACCAGCTCCGCCTCGACCAGGTTGTCGCAGGCGAGGCCGTACTTGCGTGAGAGCCAGCCGACCCCGCCCCCGAGTGTGAGGCCGGCGACGCCGGTGTGCGAGATCTCGCCTGCGGGCGAGGCGAGGCCGTGCGCCTGGGCCGCGGCGTCGTACTCGCCGAGCAGTACCCCGGGGGCGACATGGGCCCGTCGCCGGACCGGGTCGATCTCCACATCCTTCATGAGGCTGAGGTCGACCACGAGACCGCCGTCGCACATGGAGAGGCCGGGGATCGAGTGGCCGCCGCCCCGGACCGCGACGGTCAGGTCGTGACGGGTCCCGAACCGGACGGCTGTCGCGACGTCGGCGGCGCTGGTGCACCGGGCGATGATCGCCGGGCGACGGTCGATGGCGCCGTTCCAGAGCCGTCGTGCCTCGTCGTACCCCTCGTTGTGGGGGTGCAGGATCTGTCCTTGGAAACCACTGATGCCGGTTGCTGTTGTAGTCATGTCGACCACGGTGCGACACACGGCCTACGACCGACCATCCCAGAAGAAAGGGATCTGTTCGGCGGGGTCACCGGTGCTCATAATGAGGTCGTGAAGACCCGTCCGGAGCGCGTGCAGGCTGAGGTCCAGCGTGCCTGCCGGGACGCCACCGACGTGATCGAGCTGCACCGGTCGGTCGCCGAGGTCCTGCAGCCGGTGGTGCCGTTCGACCGATGGTGCGGGCTGGTGCTCGATCCCGCGACGCTCTTCACGACCTGCGGCTACCACGCCGAGGGCCTGCCCGCCGAGCTGTTCCCGCGGCTGATCGAGATCGAGGCCGCCGACGACGACGTCAACGGGATGACCGCGCTGGCCCGGACCAAGGCCGGCGTGAGCACGATCGACCGGGCCACCGGCGGGAGGCCGGAGACCAGCGAGCGCTACCGCGACGTGCTCGGCCCGGGCGGGCTGGGACGAGAGCTGCGGGCGGTGCTCCGGGAACGCTCCTACGGCTGGGGCGGGCTGGTCCTGTTCCGCGAGACCGGTGCTGCCGACTTCTCCGACGCCGAGGTCACTTTGGTCAGCCAGGTCGCCGACGTCCTCGCTCGCGGGATCCGCCGGTGCCTGCTCACCTCCGAGCTCGCGCACCGCGACGACCACAGCGTCCCCGGAATGCTGGTGATCGGCGCAGGCGGGTTCGACGTCGAGGTCCGCTCGTCCGCCGCCGCGCACTGGCTCGAGCTGATCGCCGACAGCGACCTGAGCGACGGGGTCCCCATGGTCGTGGGCACTCTCGTCGCGCGCGCCCGCTCCGGCGTGGACGGCCTGGCGCGGACCCGCGTGCGCGGACGGAACGGCGTGTGGCTGACGATGTACGCCGAGGCGTTGTCGGCCGACCCGGACGCCCAGGTGAGCGTGGTGGTCGAACCCAGCCGGCCCTACGAGCTGGCCGCCCTGATGGCCGACGCCTACCTGTTGACGCCGCGCGAGCGAGAGGTGGCCCAGCAGGTGCTGCTCGGGCGTACGACCCAAGAGATCGCCGCCACCATGTTCGTCTCGGCGTGGACCGTCCAGGACCACCTGAAGAACGTCTTCGACAAGGTGGGGGTCCGGAGCAGGGCCGAGCTGACCGCGCGGCTCTTCTTCGGGCACTACGAGCCGCGGCTCCGCGCTCAGAATCCCCTCGGCGGGGACGGCTGGTTCATCGACCGCTGACCTACCGGAGCCGCCGTTCCGGTCGACGGGTCAGTTGTAGTTGTCCGCCCTGGTCTGCGCGCGCTTCCGGATCCGCGGCAGCTTGTCGTAGAGGTTGTCGCCGGGACAGGCCGTGTAGTTGGTGTCCCGGTGCCCATCGATGACGCGGAGCCGGACCCACTGACCCTTCGCGTAGCGGTCGCTCCCGTAGGACCAGACCTTGGTCCTTCCGGCGGGGCGCCGGCCGTGCATGTCGAGCTTCCAGGCGGTCAGCCGGGCGATGGCGCGCACCATTGGCCGTCGTACTCGGGCGGTCTCGAAGTTGCCGATCGCGGCCACCCCGAACGACGCGTGGTTGAAGCCCAGGGTGTGCGCGCCGCGGACGCTCTTCTTCACCTTGCCGCCGCGCCCCTGCCAGATCCGGCCGAACTTGTCGACGAGGAAGTTGTAGCCGATGTCGGACCAGCCGAGCTGCTTGGTGTGGTACCAGTACATGCTCCGGATGATCCCTGGCACGTCCGCCCGCGAGTAGGTGTTCGAGCTCGCCGTGTGGTGGATGTGGGCCTGCTTGATCATGCTGGTGAAGTAACGGTCGTCCTCAGCCCAGCGCTCGTTCGCGCTCCAGTCGTTGCGCCGCAGGATTTTGGGGATCGGCGCCCATCGTGGCTTCCTGCTGCGAGCGGTCGTCATCGCGGCCGTGCGTTCGGAAGCGCTCGCCTCCGTGGCCGCGGGCTCGTCCGAGGGGCTGTAGCCCGGGTCGACGAGGACCAGCTTCATGCCCTTCCCGAACCCAGCCGTGACACGGACCCGAGCAGCCTCGGCCGGGCCGAACCACTGCGGCTCGGTGGATCGGGGAGGGGTGCCACCGCTCTCGCCGAAGTCACGGATCGGGTCGAGCTCCTCCCAGCCCGACCAACGGCCGTCGGTGCGGGTGCGCACCTCGACCACAGGGGTACGTCGGGTCGCCCACCTGACCCCGACCGTCTCGAAGCCGCGACCGCTCGCGACGTACTGGCCGTTCTTCGTAAGGACGCGACGGTCGAGGCCGACGGTCCATCCGCGCACCGGCGTCTCCTGGGCGGCGCTGGTCCGGCCCGACGCACGGATCGGTTGGACGGCATGGGCCACAGGAGCGAGCGGCGCCATCAAGGCGAGCGCCGCAAGGACAACGGTTGGCGTTCTCAACATGGGCCGAGTTCTCCTGGTCGAGGCGCAAGGTAGCGAGAACCGTAACAACGACCCCGGCCGAGAACCGGCTATATCAGAACACCGTCGTGTCGGCCGGCAGATCCTCTTCCGTCTTACCGAACCAAGCCCGACAATTCGCGATGGTGCGTTCGAGCAGGTCGACGAGTACGTCGTCGGGGTTGTCGACGCAAGCGTGCGCAATCCCGGCCACCGCGTTGTGCACGATCGTGGGTGCGCTTCGACGGCTGAACGACGTCGCAGGACCCCAGCCCACACTGGCGAACTCGTGTGCCCACCGCTCCGCCTCGGGCGTCAGTGCCAGGGCCTGGCGTGTGCGCTCGGAGACGTGGCCCGCAGGCAGTCCGTCCAGCTCGGCGAGGACCGACTCGCAGCGCAGCGCGCCGACGGCGGCGACCCGCTGCCTCGGCGCCGAGACGACCGGGAGTGCGGTCAGAGCGCACTCGAGGGCAATCCAGGCGTCCACGCGGGGGTTGAGCCCGTCCACCCCGATGACGCGAGGGATGAGCGGTACCAGACGCTGACGTGCCTCGTCGCCGACGTGGTCGTTCACGTCACGTGCCAGAGCACCAAGCAGCTGGTGCGTGCAGTGCGGGTGGTCCGACCAACGCTCGCCGGCGAGATAGGAGGCCATCTCCATGAAGCAGGCGCCCTTGCGTGGGTTGCGGTGCCTGCCCGGCGAGAGGATGGGCATCATGTCTGGTGTACGACTTTTGGCCATGTCGACCAGCTCCCAGAAGAAGGTTGATGACTCTTCCAGTCTGCGCCTGAGAGCGGCCAACATCTAGTCCCATGTTGCTCACCAATCGCTCAGGTGCGTGGTTGTGGCGAGCAGATGCCGCGGAGAGGTGCACAAACAGCGCATCTGAATCGTTCGGGCCGTGGTCCGGGAGAGCAGAAGCGCCCCGAACCCAAGAGGTTCGAGGCGCT
>JBFIWG010000273.1:0-4976 GCA_041606495.1 Nocardioidaceae bacterium | reverse complement strand
TCGTCGGTGTGGGCGAGGATCAGCCGGCTGGGGGTGAGCACCACGACCGTGACGTGGCGGCGCACCTCGTCACGGTCGATGGTGGGCTCGTGGTGCACCAGGAAGGAGAGGACGCTCTCCCCCGCCACCGCGGCGGTCACCGAGTCGGCGACGCCGTCGGGGTAGTCCCCGGACTTCTCGATGGCGTGGCGCAGGTCACTGGATCGGTCGTGCATGTCGCTCAGTGTTTCATGCGGCGAGCACGACCTCGGCCGGCCGCCCGTCCTGGGCCGGGGTGAGGTGCCGGCGCAGGCCAAGGAACAGCAGGGCCGAGACCGCCGTACCGCCGACGGTGCACAGCACCCAGATGTGCGCGAGGCCGTTGCCGATCAGCAGGCCGGCCAGCGCCGGTCCGACGATCATGGCCACCGTCCAGGTCATCCCCTGCAGCGCGTTGTACCGTCCGCGCAGCTCCTCGGTCGCCAGGTCGTTGATGATCGCCGGCGCGACCGGCGCCCAGATCGTCTCGCCGAGCCCGAACAGGCCCAGGCCGACCACGACGAAGGCGATCGCTGTCCAGCCGTCGACCGCGTCGGAGGCGGCGATGACCGCCCAGGACACCGACCAGATCGCCGCGCACAGGGCGAGCAGCGACGTACGACGGCGTCCCTTGATGAGCCTCAGCGTCAGCAGCTGACCGAGCACGATCGCGCCGGTGTTCGCACCGAACGCCCAGCCCAGCGCCTTCGGGGGCACCTCGGCGACGTCCACGGTGTACGCCGCGAGACCGGCCTCGAACTGGGCGTAGCCGAAGGTCGTCATCACGATGGAGATGGCCACGACCCGCAGCAGTGTGCGGTCCCGGAGCACCTCGCCCCAGCCCGGCTGCGGGCCGACCTCCTCCTCCGCATCCCTCTTCTGCATCGCGCCGGTCCCGCGCGGCAGGCTGATCACGATGCCGATGTAGGCGACGTAGGAGAGCGCGTCGATGAAGTAGAGGCGCTGGAAGGAGCTCGCGTCCGCCATGTTGATCAGCAGGGCGCTGACCACGCCACCGATGCCGAGGCCGGCGTTGAGCAGCATGAACTGGAAGCCGTAGACCTTCTCCCGCGACTCCTCAGGGACGAGCCGGGTGAGCATGGCGGTGGCCGCCGGGTACAGCCCGACCGTGCCGAGGGTGATGAAGGACGCGACCGCGACCGCGTGCCAGGTGGTGCTGACGAAGCCGAGCGAGGCGACGCCGAACGCCTCCGCGGTCAGCCCAACGATCATCACCGGGCGAGGGCCGTACCGGTCGATCAGCGTGCCGCCGACAGGCGAGGCGATGAAGCCCAGCAGACCCATCCAGGCGAACAGCAGCCCCACGGTCGCGGTCGAGATGCCACGGATCTCGGCCAGGTACACGTAGAGGAACGGCATCGTCAGGCCGCTGCCCAGCGCGGAGAAGGCGATGCCGACGAAGAGGCGCTTGACCAGCGGGTCAAGGCGCGCCGGGACGAGGGCCTCGGATGCTCCGGGAGTAGCGACGTTGCTCACGAGCGAGGATTCTCCGGTAAGAGGCAATCCGCACGCTAGTGAATTACTGGCAACCTGACGTGAACTCCGCCACTAGTCGCTGAGGGTGTCCCCTGCCTGGGCGCTGAGACGCCGGACGAACCAGTCCGAGCGTGCGTCCCGCGCCGGCTCCAGCCGGCCGACGGCGTTGAGCACGGACGCTCCGTGCGCGCCGGCCAGGACCAGGGTCAGCTCCAGGGACCGCACCTGCGGCAGGTCGTTCTTGAGCTGCGCGACCCGCAGCAGCAGGTGCTCGATGGCCTCCACGTCGACATGTTCGCTGCCGCGGTAGCCGAACAGCAGCGGCGCCGCCTTGATCTCCCGCACCATCTCGGCCGCCTCTCCGCTGTGCATGGGCGGGATCCGGTAGGCGCGGTCGCCGAGCAGCTCGGTGGTGGCGCCGGAGATCCCGAAGGACACGACCGGCCCGAACAACGGGTCCTCGATGCCGCCGATCGACACCGGCACTCCCGGGGCGGCGCCCTTCTGCACGATGTAGCCGGCCAGCTCCGGGTCGTCGATGATCTCCTGCATGGTGGCCCACGCGTCCCGCATCTCGGCCTCGGTGTCGATGTTGCGCCAGACGTGGGCAAGATCGGGCCGTTGCCGCAGGTGCTCGGCCGTGGCCTTGAGGACGACGTCCCAGCCGAGCTTCTCCCCCGCCGCGACAGCGGAGTCGGCTGAGTCGACCTCGAGCCGCTCCCACAGCTCGATGCCGTAGGCGTCGAGAAGGTCGCGCAGCTCCTCGAAGGTGAGCTCTCGACCTTCGGGGGAACGCATCAGGATCTCGTTGACGATGCGCCGGCCCCGGCTCAGGTCGACCTCCTCGGCCGTGACGAGCTCACCTTCCGGCTTGCGCAGCCAACTGGCGTACTCCACGACCCGGGCCAGCGCCCGCACCGCAGCCTCCGGCGCCGGGTACGACGGCACGGAGCCGCGCCCCGCGGTGCTGCCCGCTACGTCGGGGACCCGCAGCAGCTCGGGAACGCCCTCGGTGGCGAGGAACGTCGACACCAGCGGCTTGTCGGACTGCTCTCCGACGGCGGCCAGCACGTTCGCGACCTCGACCCCGGAGGTGTTCAGCGGCGGGATGAACACCGCCACCACCGAGTCCACCTCCGGGTCGTCGATGGCGGCATCCAGCGCGTCCTCGAAGTCCTCGGCGGTCGCGTCCGCGCCGAGCGCGACCGGCTCCCGCACCTGCAGGCCGGCTGCCGCAGCAGCGTCCGCGGCGAGCAGCCCGAGCGCGTCGGAGTTCCCGACCACCGCGACCCGCGGCCCCTTGGGCAGCGGCTGGTGCGCCACGAGCTGGGCGACGTCGAACATCTCGTCGAGGTTGTCCACCTGGATCACCCCGGCCTGGCGGAACATCGCGTCCACCGCGGCCTGCGGCGCGACGATCGTGCGCACGGCGTGCCCCATCGGCACCCCCTGCGTGGTGCGACCGGAGCGCACTGCGATCACCGGCTTGCGGCGGGAGACGCGACGAGCGACCCGGCTGAACTTGCGCGGGTTACCGATCGACTCGAGGTAGAGCAGCACCACCTCGGTGTTCTCGTCCTCCTCCCAGTACTGCAGCAGGTCGTTGCCGGACACGTCGGCACGGTTGCCGGCGCTCACGAACGTCGACAGGCCCAGCCCGCGCCGGGCGACCTTCTCCAGGATGGCGACGCCGAGCGCCCCGGACTGGCAGAAGAAGCCGGCCCGGCCGCGCGGCGGCATGAGGGTGGACAGCGAGGCGTTGAGGGAGACGTCGGCGGAGGTGTTGATCACGCCCAGGCAGTTCGGGCCGATCACCCGCAGGCCGTAGCTGCGGGCCAGGCCGACCAGCTTGCGCTGCCGGATCCGGCCCTCCTCGCCGGTCTCGGCGAAGCCGGAGGAGATCACGACCATGCCGTGCACGCCCTTGGCCGCGCAGTCGAGCACCACGTCCTGGACCCGGTCGGCGGGGACCGCGACCACTGCGACGTCGACCTGGTCGGGGATGTCGGAGACCGACGCGTAGGCCGGCATTCCGGAGACGGCCTCGGCGACGGGGTTCACGACGTACACCCGGCCGGTGTAGTCACCCATCACCAGGTTCCGGACCAGGGTCTGCCCGATGGTGTCCTGGCGACGCGAGGCGCCGATGATCGCCACGCTCCGGGCGGTGAAGAAGCGCTGGATGGACGCGGCCTCGGCGCGGTGCTCCCTGCTCTGCATCACGTTGATCGAGGTGTCGGTGGAGTCGATCGGGAACTCGAAGCGCATCACGCCGTCCTCGAAGCCGCCGACCACGTGGTAGCCGGCGTCCCGGAAGATCCGGATCATCCGCTGGTTCTCGGGCAGCACCTCGGCCACGAACTTCTCCACGCCCCGCTCCCGGCCCGCCTGGGCGAGGTGCTCGAGCAGCAGCTGGGCGATGCCGCGGCCCTGGTGCGCGTCCTGCACCAGGAAGGCGACCTCCGCCACCGTCCCCGGCGAGCCGTCACGCTCCGGGATCCGGTCGAAGCGGCCCACGGCGATCATCTTCTTCGCAACCGTCAGCACGAAGGCCACCCGGTCCTGGTGGTCGACGTTGGTGAACCGTTGTACGTCGGACTCGGACAGCTGCGGCATGGGCGCGAAGAACCGCATGTACTTCGACTCGGCCGATACCTGGGCGTAGAACTCGACCAGAAGCTCCCGGTCGTCGACGCCGATGGGTCGCAGGTGCGCGACGTGCCCGTCGCGGAGGAGGACGTCGGCCTCCCAGTGCTTGGGGTAGCCGGCCTCGGCAGGTGCTGCGCTCACCCCGGAAATGTATCGCTTCCGGAAAACAGCGGCGTGCCCCCGCATGACTCATTCGGGTCGCAGGAGAGAATGGCGCAATGGCACCTCCCGCACGACGCAGCAAGCCCGCACCCCCACCCGACGACTTCGAGGAGCACATCCTCGACATCGACGTCGGTGACGAGATGCGAACCAGCTTCCTGGAGTACGCCTACTCCGTCATCTACAGTCGGGCCCTGCCCGACGCCCGGGACGGCCTCAAGCCGGTCCAGCGGCGGATTCTCTACACGATGGCCGACATGAACCTCCGGCCCGACCGCGGACACGTCAAGAGCGCCCGCGTCGTCGGCGAGGTGATGGGTCGGCTGCACCCGCACGGCGACGGCGCGATCTACGACGCGCTGGTCCGGATGGTGCAGCCGTGGTCGATGCGGGTCCCGCTCGTCGACGGCCACGGCAACTTCGGGTCCCCCGACGACCCGCCGGCCGCGATGCGGTACACCGAGTGCCGGATGGCGCCGGCGGCGATGCCGATGACGGTCTCCATCGACGAGGAGACCGTCGACTTCAAGCCGAACTACGACAGCCGGGAGCTGGAGCCCTCGGTGCTGCCGGCGGCGCTGCCGAACCTGGTCGTCAACGGCGCCTCGGGCATCGCGGTCGGCATGGCCACCAACATGGCGCCGCACAAC
>JBFIWG010000272.1:0-4982 GCA_041606495.1 Nocardioidaceae bacterium | reverse complement strand
GCCTGGTCGCAGGATGCCGCACGCCGGCTGCTCGAGCTGGACAACACCGATGAGCACATCGAGGCCCTCGGGCGGCGTCGCGACGAGCTGCGGACGACGCTGGCAGATCTCGGCAGAGACCTGTCGGTGCACCGTTCGAAGGCTGCAGGCGCCCTCTCCAAGGTGGTCTCCGCCGAGCTCACGTCCTTGGCGATGCCGCACGCCCAGCTGACCGTTTCGGTCACCCAGGCCGACGACCCGGGGCACGGCCTGCCGGTGGGGGATCGGTCGCTCCGGTTCACTGCGACGGGCCTCGACGACGTCGAGTTCCTGATGGCGGCCAACCGTGGCGCGGAGCCACGGCCGCTCAACAAGGGTGCCTCCGGCGGTGAGCTGTCGCGGGTGATGCTCGCGGTCGAGGTGGCCCTGGCCGCGACCAACCCGGTGCCGACGTTCGTCTTCGACGAGGTGGATGCCGGTGTCGGTGGCAAGGCAGCCGTGGAGGTCGGCCGGCGGCTGGCCATGCTGGCCCGACACGCCCAAGTGCTCGTTGTCACACACCTGCCGCAGGTGGCTGCGTTCGCCGACCAGCACTGCGTGGTGGTGAAGAGCAGCGACGGGTCGGTCACCACGTCCGGGCTGACCGTGCTCGACGACGACGGCCGGGTCAAGGAGCTGTCCCGGATGCTCGCCGGGCTCGAGGACTCCGACACCGCCCTGGCTCACGCGCAGGAGCTGCTGGACACCGCTCAAGAGGTCCGGGCCGCGGCACGCTGAGAACGCCCTTCCCGGTATCTCAGAGGTCGCCGTGCGAGTATTGCTGCGCCATGAGAATCCCCTCTCGCCAGAAGCCGGTCGAAGGTCTGCCGGGCATCACCGGGACCGTCCGCCTGGACCGTCGTACCCAGACCTTGATGCGACGCCTGCGCCGAGGCGACATAGCGGTGATCGACCACCTAGACCTCGACCGAGCGACCGCTGAGGCCTTCGTCGACCGAGGCGTCGTGGCGGTGGTCAACGCCTCGCCGTTCATCTCCGGGCGCTACCCGAACCTGGGGCCGGAACTACTGGCCAAGTCGGGCGTGATCATGCTCGACAACGTCGGCTCCGACGTCTTCTCTCGGCTCAAGGAGGGGGACCTGGCGCGGATCCACGAGGGCGAGGTCTTCGTCAAGGACGAGGCCGTCATCTCCGGGCACCCGCTGTCCGTCGACGACGTCAGCGCCAAGATGGAGGACGCCCGAGGTGGGCTGTCGATCCAGCTGCAGAGCTTCACCCACAACACGACCGAGTTCCTCCGCCGCGAGCAGGAGCTCCTGCTCCACGGCCAGGGGGCACCGAAGACCCGAACGCTGCTGGACGGACGACCGGTCGTGATCGTGGTGAGGGGCTACGACTACCTCGAGGACCTTCGCCGGCTGCGTCGGTACATCCGTGAGCAGCGGCCGGTGCTCGTCGGCGTCGACGCCGGCGCGGATGCGTTGATCGACGCCGGTCACCGGCCGGACATCGTCGTGATCGGTGAGGGCGGTCTCGCCCTGAGCGGGCAGCCGGGCGACGTTCGGACCGTGTCGGACAAGGCACTGCGAGGAGCCAAGGACGTCGTGCTCCACACCGACCGCGCGGGGCGCGCCGTCGGTTCGGACCGCCTGGAGAAGATCGGTGTCCGCCCCCAGAACTTCTCCGCGACCGGCACCAGCGAGGACGTGGCCATGCTGCTCGCGGACCTCTCCGGCGCGTCGCTGATCGTGTCAGTGGGCACGCACGCCACCCTCGGCGAGTTCCTGGACCGGCACCGGTCCGGACTGGCCAGCACCTTCCTGACCCGGCTCCGGGTCGGCCCCAAGCTCGTGGACGCGAAGGGGGTCCCGCAGCTGTATGCCGGTCGGGTGCGTGTGTGGCACCTGCTTCTGGTGCTGCTGGCCGGGATCGTCGCGCTTCTCGTCTCGATCGCCGCAACCCCCGTCGGACAGGAATGGTGGGCGAGCGTGCAGGCCGCCCTCGATGACCTGTTCACCTGGTTCCAAGGACTGTTCTCGTGATCTCTTTCCGGTACCACATCGTCTCCATCACCTCGGTGTTCCTGGCCCTCGCGATCGGGATCGCTCTCGGCGGCGGACCGCTCAAGGGAGAGGTCGACAACACCTTGGTCGAGCAGGTCGAGGCCGACCGGCAGACGAAGGCCGACCAGCAGGCCGAGATCGCTTCGCTGCGGGCCGGAAACACGTTCACCGACTCCTTCGCAGACTCCGTCGCCCCCCGGCTGATCGGCGGATCACTGCAGGCGCGTCCGGTCACGCTGGTCGTGCTTCCTGGCGCGCAGGACACTGTCGTGACCTCACTGACCGAGCTGGTCGGCGCTGCCGGCGGCACCGTCGGAGCGACGCTGCGAGCCGGTGAGGGACTGGTCGACGTCGGTCAGAAGCAGCTGGTCGACGAGCTCGGCCGCCAGCTGCTGGAGGGCACACCGGACGTGAGCGTCCCCGACAGCGCCTCGGCCTACGAACGACTCGGCGCACTGCTGGCCCGAGCGGTTGCCACGGACCAGGACGCGGGCGCGCCGGTCGATGACTCTGCGAACAGCATCCTGTCCGGGTTGAGCACCGCCGGCCTTCTGTCACCGGCCGAGGACCTCACCCGGCGCGGCTCGCTGGTCGTCTTCGTGGTCGGCTCGGGTGTGGGCACCGACGAGGAGCAGCAGGGTGCCGCGGCGATCGTCGCCGCACTCGCCAAGGCCGTGGACACCGCCTCCGACGGTGTCGTCGTGGCCGGACCGGTGCCGTCGGCCCGCGAGGGTGGTGCCGTGGACGCCGTACGCCGGGACGTGGTCGCCGCTCGCGAGGTCTCCACGGTGGACGCCCTCGGCCGGACAGCGGGTCAGGTTGTCACCGTGATGGCACTGGCCGAGCAGAAGAACGGGCGCACTGGTCACTACGGTGCCGTCGACGCCGCTGGTGGGGCCGTGCCCGGGCAGCCGGCGCCGGAGTAGCCGGACCGGCGCGGCTTTGGCCAATCGACTCCGTCTGTTGGTAGCCTAGAACCCCGTGGACGGATGGGTATAACAACCTTTGCCCCGATCCGCTTTCGACATCGACACCACGGGAGTTCCCTTGGCCGCATCGCAGCCGACCAAGCACGTTTTCGTCACCGGCGGAGTAGCCTCCTCGCTCGGCAAGGGCCTCACCGCCTCCAGCCTTGGGAGCCTGCTGAAGTCCCGTGGTCTCCGGGTGACCATGCAGAAGCTGGATCCGTACCTCAACGTCGATCCCGGCACCATGAACCCGTTCCAGCACGGCGAGGTCTTCGTCACCAACGACGGTGCCGAGACCGACCTGGACATCGGTCACTACGAGCGCTTCCTGGACACCGACCTGAGTGGGATCGCCAACGTCACCACCGGCCAGGTCTACTCCCAGGTGATCGCCAAGGAGCGTCGCGGCGACTACCTCGGCGACACCGTGCAGGTGATCCCGCACATCACCAACGAGATCAAGGACCGGATCCGTGCCATGGCCGGTTCCGAGGTGGACGTGGTGATCACCGAGATCGGCGGCACCGTCGGAGACATCGAGTCCCTGCCCTTCCTCGAGGCAGCCCGACAGGTGCGGCACGACGTCGGTCGCGACAACTGCTTCTTCCTGCACGTCTCGCTCGTGCCCTACATCGGTCCCTCCGGTGAGCTGAAGACCAAGCCCACCCAGCACTCGGTGGCCGCGCTGCGCTCGATCGGTATCCAACCGGACGCGATCGTCTGCCGCTCCGACCGGCCGATCCCGACCTCGGTGAAGCGCAAGATCTCGCTGATGTGCGACGTCGACGACGAGGCCGTGGTCACCGCCAGCGACGCCCCCTCCATCTACGACATCCCCAAGGTGCTGCACGGCGAGGGCCTGGACGCGTACGTCGTACGCCGGCTGAACCTGCCGTTCCGCGACGTGGACTGGACCCAGTGGGACGACCTGCTGCGCCGGGTGCACCACCCCGCCGAGGAGGTGACGATCGCGCTGGTCGGCAAGTACGTCGACCTGCCCGACGCCTACCTCTCCGTGGCCGAGGCGCTGCGGGCCGGGGGATTCGCGCACGAGGCGAAGGTGAACCTGACTTGGGTCCCCTCCGACGAGTGCCAGACCAGGGAGGGCGCGGCCAAGCACCTCAGCGAGGTCGACGCCATCTGCGTCCCCGGCGGCTTCGGCATCCGCGGGATCGAGGGCAAGGTGGGTGCGCTCGAGTACGCCCGAACTCATGGCATCCCGACGCTCGGCCTGTGCCTGGGACTCCAGTGCATGGTCATCGAGTACGCCCGCAACATGGCCGGCATAGCCAACGCAGACTCGACCGAGTTCAACACCGACTGTGAGCAGCCGGTCATCGCGACCATGGCCGAGCAGAAGGAGTTCGTGCACGGCGAGGGTGACCTCGGCGGCACCATGCGGCTGGGTCTGTACCCGGCCTCGCTCAAGGAGGGTTCGGTGATCCGGGAGACCTACGGCGAGGCCAAGGTCGAGGAGCGGCACCGGCACCGGTACGAGGTGAACAACTCCTACCGCGACGAGCTCGAGAAGGCCGGGCTGGTCTTCTCCGGCACCTCCCCGGACAACAACCTCGTCGAGTTCGTCGAGCTGCCCAAGGACGTCCACCCCTACTACGTGGCGACCCAGGCGCACCCCGAGCTGCGGTCGCGTCCGACCCGGCCGCACCCGCTGTTCGCGGGACTCGTCGGCGCCGCGATCGCGCGTCAGAAGGAGCTCCGGTTCCCGATCGACGAGAGCTCGCTGCGTCGACCGGCTGCCGAGGACGAGCTGGTGGCCGCGAGCTCGAGCGACGTTGAGGCCTGAGCTCGGCGACCGGCCCGAGTCGTGGCCGGTGCATCGCACGGAGCCGATCTGGCAGGGCGCGGCGCCGTTCTCGGTGCACCGGGACCACATCTCGGCGCCGCACAGCCCCGACGAGCACTTCGGCCGGCTGGTGCTGAACCATCCGGGCGCGGCCGTCGTACTCGCGCT
>JBFIWG010000271.1:0-5041 GCA_041606495.1 Nocardioidaceae bacterium | reverse complement strand
GGCACCGAGTCGCCCAACGGCGCGGCGCTGCCGGTTCCCACACCTGACAGCCCGACAGGCGCGGTCAAAGACATCCTGCCCTCGGCCAGCGTGACCGTCTCCGGCGGAGCCGGCGGTGCTGTCGGCGGTGCCACAGGTGGCAAGAAGAGCACGGGCAAGGCCGTCGAGGACGTCGTCAACGAGGTCGAGGACGCGGTCGAGACGCTGCTTCCCGACATCGAGCCCCTGCCCTGAGGCCTTTGCTGGCTGGCCCCTTCGGGGCTCCTCGCTCGGCTCAGTAGAAGACCGAGCGTCGCTGCATGAGCAACGAGTACAACGTCTGCTGAATGGTCTCGCGCACCTGGTCGGTCACGTTGAACACCAGCATCGGGTCGTCCGCCGCGCCCTGGTCGTAGGCGTCGGTGCGGATCGGCTCACCGAACTCGATCAACCACTTCGACGGCAAAGGGACCAGCCCGAGAGGGCCGAGCAACGGGAAGAACGGCGTGATCGGGATGTAGGGAACACCCAGCAGGCGGGCGAGTGAGGGCACGTTACCGACCAGCGGGTAGATCTCCTCGGCGCCCACGACCGAGCACGGGACGATCGGGACACCGGTGCGTAGCGCCGCAGACACGAAGCCGCCACGGCCGAACCGCTGCAGCTTGTAACGCTGGGAGTAGGGCTTCCCGATGCCCTTGAAGCCTTCGGGCCAGACACCCACGAGCTCCCCTCCACGGAGCATCCGCTCGGCATCGTCGTTGCAGGCCAACGTGGCACCGCCCTTTCGGGCGAGCTCCCCCACCACGGGGAGGCGGAACACGAGGTCCGCGCCGAGCGGCCGAAGGTTGCGTCCGGTTCGGTCGTGGATCGAGACACCGGTGACCAGGCCGTCGATCGGCACGGTCCCGGAGTGGTTCGAGACCACCAGGGCCCCGCCCTCGGTGGGGATGTTCTCAATGCCCCTGACCTCGACGCGGAACCACTTCTCCGCAATCGGCCGGGCCGCCGCCAGGAAGAAGCGCTCGGTGACCTCGCGGTCGAAGCCGTACTCGTCGACGGCGTAGTCGCCGGTGACCCTGCGCCTCAGGAAGGCCAGGAACTCGGCAAGTCGAGGCTCCCACTGGTCACCGAACACCTCTTTGGCGGCGCCGTGGAATGCCGACAGCCAGTCGCCGACGGGAATGCCGGCACCGGGATCGCGGTCCGTCGCGGTCGTGGACGACGTCTGGCCAGAACTGGGCTCTGTAGAGCTGGTCCCCTGCCCGGAGACCTCAGGCGTCTCGGTGGCCTCGTCGAGACCTTCGTCGCGGCCCTGCTTCTCGGCTGGGACGTCTGACGGCTCGGAGTCGCGGGGCTGAGGCTTGCGGACAGGCGCGCCGGCAAGGCTCCGCGCCGATGCAGAAGGCCTGCTGCTCCCCGAACCACGACCGGGACGGCCTCGTGTGCCAAGCGGAATGATCTCTGCGTCAGCCACGATTGCCTCCCATCGCACCGGTCACCAACGACTCAACTGCGGACACGCGCTCCGGAGAGACCAGGCCGGGCCCGAGGGACCTCCCGAAGTCCTCGAAGGCCTCGGCGGTCGTGAGTCTCGGTTCGAAACCAAGCATGGTCCGCATCCGGGAGGTGTCAACGCCTCGACCGTAGGTGAGGTAGGTCATCTGCTCCGCCGAGAAGTCGGCCACGCGCGCCTGCCGGATCAGTGAGCCGAGCGAGGTCGCCGCGAAGGCTGGCATGGGCAGGGCAGGGCGTCCTAGGCGGCGTACCGCCTGGGACAGCATGAGGATGCCTTCGCCGGCCACGTTGAAGGTGCCATGCACCCGCGCGGTGGTGGCGTGACAAAGGGCCTCGAGCAGATCCGTCTCATGGAGGAACTGCAGACGGGCGTCGAACCCCAGGACGGTGGGGATCACCGGCAGCCGGAAGTACTGCGTCATGGGGGAGGCGATGGTCGGCCCGACAGTGTCGGCCGCACGCAGCATCGTCACCGAGACATCTGGCCGGCGGCGCGCGAAGCCGCGGACGTAGCCCTCGACCTCCATCGCGTCCTTGGCGAACCCGGACCGTGGTAGCCGCTTGGGCGCCATGTCCTCGGTGAACATCGCCGGATCACGGCTCGACGAGCCGTAGACCGCGGTCGAGGACTTGACGACGAGATGCTTGAGCCCGGGCGCCTTCTGACAGGCCGCGAGCAGCTGCATCGTGCCGATGACGTTGAGCTCTTTCATCGACGTACGGCCGCCGGCACTGCCAGGGGTCGCGATGACGCTCATGTGGACCACCGTGTCCACGTCCTCCCCGGCGATCACCTTGGTGATCACGGGGTTCCGGATGTCCGCCCGGATGAAGCGGACGTCTCCCATGTCAGCCCGGGGAGGCACGACGTCCACCCCGATCACACGGTCGACGGAGGGGTCGGATGACACGAGGCGCGCAAAACGGCTCCCGAGGTCTCGAGAGACCCCGGTTACCAGTACGACGCGCCCCACGTTACGAGCCCCCTGTTCGCGTCGGGCCTACTTGCCCTGGCGACGACGCTGGATGCGCGTCTTCTTCAGCAGCTTGCGGTGCTTCTTCTTCGCCATGCGCTTACGACGCTTCTTGATGACAGAACCCACGGTGGACCTTTCGAAACTGAGTCGATCGCACGGCGAACCTGCCGCACGACACGGAAGTGCCAAGACTATCCGTCGCGGTAGGCGGGTGGGAAACCCGGTCCCGGAACGGTGACGGCAATCACTCGCACCGAATCGCGTCATGAGTGAAGTTTCAATACGTTTCATGCTTGAACAAACGGAAAGAGTTGTCCGAAGTAAACAGAGTGTCTGCTTGACAACTTTTTCCACTTGATGCCCACAAGTCCCATTTGTGATGCATCATATGAGTGAAGTGACTCGTTTGCCCGAGTTGGAACAGTCGTCGCACCCCGACGGTGAGTCATCTACAGCGGCAGTTATCTCACCTTTCGTGGCCCGCTCCTTCTTCGCCCGCGAAGACGGCCCGGACCACGCCCATGAGGCCTTGGGAGGGGCCTTAGCGATGGACACACAATTCGTTGATGCACTGCGCCCTGCGCAGATCCGGAAAGCCCTTCGGCGATCGCTCACAACCGCCCTGACCACGGCGCTGATCAGCTCCGGCCTCGCACTCGCAGCCACGCCGGCCGAAGCCGTCACTGTTCAGGCCAGGAATGTGGCCATGACGCCGAGCACCTACGAGGAACAGGTCCGCTACTGGATCAACCGGAAGCGGCAGGCACGCGGGCTCCCCACCCTCCGCTTCGCTCGCTGCACCGATGGGGTCGCGGAGCGCTGGAACCGGCACCTCGCCGAGAACGACCTCTTCTACCACCAGTCGATGCGGGACGTCCTCGAGCGCTGCAACGCCAGGTACGCCGGCGAGACCCTGGGGCGCGGCGCGATCAGTCCTCGATACCTCGTACGGCTCTGGATGCACTCGCCAGGCCACCGTGCCGTGCTCCTCAACGGCACCTCGAGGCGGATCGGCATCGGCTCCACGCCGGACGCCTACGGTCGCTGGGTGACCACGGCCAACTTCATGCGGTTCTGAGCCAAGACCTCTCAAGGTTGCAAAACAACGGTGGCGGCCCCTTGAAAAAGGGGGCCGCCACCGTTCTGCTTTGCGGGTCACGCGTCACCGCGGACGTTGCGGGACGCGGCCTTACGCGGCCCCTGCCCGGATGCGGAGTCGGTGCCTCAGCCGGTCTGGAAGAAGCTCTTGCGGAGGTACTCGTTGACCTTGTCCTCGGGGACCCGGAAGGAGCGCCCGACGCGCACAGCCGGCAGCTCGCCGGAGTGCACCAACCGGTAGACGGTCATCTTTGAGACGCGCATGACTGCGGCGACCTCGGCAACGGTAAGAAACTTGACCTCGGAGATGTCTCCGGAGCTGCTTGAGCCCATGACGCACCGCACTTTCAGGCACAGGACGTTCCCCGGCTTCCCCACCGGAGAATCAACGTCAGTGCTCACGTGAGAATAGAGCCTAGAGTGACTCGTGGGGAAGGGGTGACTTTTCGGACAGTCTTTACATCTACCCCGGCGTGTCGCATAGACACGCCGATTTCAGGGCAGATAATCCAGCCCGTTCAGTGGAAAGGCCGCTTCCCGGGTCGCGTGGATGGCCCGGTCCAGCCAGGTTGAGGGGTCGTAGCCCTCGGACCAGTCGCGGTACGCCGGAGTCCGACCGTCGGTGAGCCGGAAGGGCGCGGTCCGTCCCAGCAGGGTGCGCACATGGTCGCGCCACTCGTCAGGGGTCGGTGTCGTGGGGTCGAGCGGTGCCCCGCCGACGACCGCCAGCAGGTGCGCCCACGCGCGCGGCACCACGTCGACGATCGCGTAGCCACCGCCCCCGGTCACCACCCACTTGCCCTCGCACACCTCATGTGCCAGGTCGTGCAGGGCGAGGTACGTCGCGCGCTGGCCGTCGACGGTGAGCATCAGGTGCGCGAGCGGGTCCTCGATGTGCGAGTCGCACCCGTGCTGGGTGACGAGCACGTCGGGGCCGAACTCCCGCAGAAGCGGCGGAACCACCGCATGGAAGGCACGAAGCCAGCCGGCGTCGGCGGTCCCGGGCGGCAGCGCCACGTTGACCGCACTCCCTGGGGCGTCCGGGCCTCCGGTGTCGGCCGGGAACCCGGTGCCCGGGAAGAGCATCTGGCCGGTCTCGTGCAGGCTGATCGTGAGTACGCGAGGGTCGTTGTAGAAGATCTTCTCGACGCCGTCGCCGTGGTGGACGTCGACATCGACGTACGCGACCCGCTGTGCGCCCTGGTCGAGGAGCCACTGGATGGTCACCGCGATGTCGTTGTAGACACAGAAGCCGCTGGCCTTGTCCGGCATCGCGTGGTGCAGCCCGCCGGTGATGTTGGCCGCGTGCACCGCTTCGCCGGTCCAGACGCGCCTGGCTGCCTCGACGGAGGCCCCCACGATGTGGGCAGCAGCGGTGTGCATGCCCTCGAACGTCGGGTTGTCCTCGGTGCCCAGGCCATGCTGCTCGTCGAGCTGGTACGGGTCCCGGCTCATCGCCTGCACGGCCT
>JBFIWG010000270.1:0-5062 GCA_041606495.1 Nocardioidaceae bacterium | reverse complement strand
GAGGCCTACGCCGCCCGGCACCTGGTCGAGCAGGGCATGGTCCTGCTCGACCGCAACTGGCGATGCGATCTCGGCGAGATCGATCTGGTGCTCCGTGACGGCCGCGTGCTGGTGGTCTGCGAGGTCAAGACCCGGTCCTCCAGCGCGTTCGGCTCACCGCTCGAGGCGGTCACCCGGCGCAAGGCCACGCGGCTGCGACGCCTCGCGGCCCGCTGGCTCGCCGACCACGACGTCCGGCCCGACGACGTCCGGATCGACCTGGTCGGCGTGCTGGCACCGCCTGGAGGTCCGGCTGTGCTGGACCATGTGCGCGGGGTTGCCTGATGGGGGTCGCCACTGCGAGGACGATCTCGTTGCAGGGTTCGACCGGACACCTCGTCGACGTCCAGGTCGATGTGTCGCAGGGCGTGGTGATGACCGCGATGGTCGGTCGCCCGGACGCCTCGATCAGCGAGGCCCGGGACCGCTGTCGGGCAGCGGTGACGAACAGCAAGCTCGACTGGCCGGTGACCCGGCGAGTCACGATCCTGCTCTCGCCCGCCGACCTGCCCAAGCGCGGTCCGCACTTCGACCTGGCCATCGCCGTGGCCACGCTCGCGGCCTCGGGCCAGGTCCCGCCCGCGTCGCTGGCGGGTGTCGTGTTCGTGGGCGAGCTCACCCTCGACGGCCGCCTTCGGTCGGTGCCGGGGGTGCTGCCGATGACGATGGCGGCGGCCGCTCGTGGCGTTCACTGCGTCGTCGTACCGGAGCCGCAGGCCGACGAGGCCACGCTGGTCCCGGGCACCACCGTGCTCGCGGCGCGCTCGCTGGCCCAGGTGGTGGCCCTGCTGCGCGGGGAGGAGGTCCCTGCGGCAGAGCCCGTCGAGCCCCTGGCCAGCGGTCCGCTGCTGTCCTGGCGCGGCGAGGAGCGGATGCGGGACGTGGACATGGCCGACGTCCTCGGCATGGCCGACGCGAGGTACTCCCTCGAGGTCGCCGCCGCGGGCGGCCACCACCTGATGCTCAGCGGCCCCAAGGGTGCGGGCAAGACGACGCTGGCCGAACGTATCCCCGGCCTGCTCCCGGACCTCTCGGTCGAGGAGTCGCTGGAGCTGAGTGCGATCTACTCCCTGGCCGGTTGCCTCACGCCGGGGCAGACCGTGATCACCCGACCACCCTTCCGGGCCCCGCACCACTCCGCGTCACGGGCCAGCGTGCTCGGCGGCGGCACCGGTCGGGTCCGGCCGGGTGAGGTCAGTCGGGCGCACACCGGCACCCTCTTCCTGGACGAGTTCCCCTTGTTCAGCTCCGACATTGTGGAGGCCTTGCGTGAGCCGCTCGAGAGCGGCGAGATCACGTTGGCCCGCGGGGAGGAGACCGCCACCTTCCCGGCCCGCGCGATGATCGTGCTGGCCTGCAACCCGTGCCCGTGCGGGGACTACCACCCGACCGACCGCGACAACCGTTGCACGTGCACCGAGGTGCGCCGCCGGGAGTACCGCAAGAAGATCAGCGGCCCGATCGCCGACCGGATCGACATCACCCGCCACGTCGAGGCGGTGCGTCCCTACGAGATGCAGGACCCGCTGGCCCGACCCGAACCGTCCGCCGTCATCAGGTCCCGGGTGACCGCCGCGCGGCTACGGCAGGCTGAGCGATACGCCGGCACCCCGTGGCGGGTCAACGCCGACGTCTCCGGTCCGGCGTTGCGCGCGCGTTGGCCGCTGACCCCGGAGGCGGACCGACGGCTGAGCGAGCACGTGTACGCCGGTGCGCTGACCCGCCGCGGCGCGACCCGCGTGCACCGGCTGGCCTGGACGATCGCCGACCTGCGTGCCGGCGACGGACCGGGTGTCGACGAGCTCGAGATCGCCCTCCGGCTGCGCACCGGCGAGCCGCTCCCGCTGCAGGCCCTCGCGGTGGTGAGCGCCGGATGAGCGAGCGGGAGGCGCGAGCTGCGTTGAGCAGGCTCAGCGAGCCGGGGGAGGTGCGGATGTCCGCGCTCGTGGCCAGGATGGGCGCGGCCAGGGTGTTCGAGCTGCTTCGCGACGAGGAGGACGTCGCCGGGGTCTACACCGACGTGGCGGCCCGGCTGCGGGGTCTCGACCCGGCGCGCGAGCTCGAGCAGGCATCGGCCGCCGGGATCCGTTTCGTCATCCCCGGCGACGAGGAGTGGCCGGCGTCGTTGGTCGACCTCGATCGTGCTGAGGCTGTCCTCGGTCGCGGCGGCGCACCACTGGGGCTCTGGGTGAAGGGACCGCTGAGGCTTGGGGAGGTGGTCCGGCGCTCCGCCTCTGTCGTCGGCTCCCGCTCGGCCACCACCTACGGCGGGGGCATCGCCTTGGACATCTCCGCCCACCTCGTCTCGCAGGAGATCTGCGTGGTGTCCGGTGCTGCCTTCGGCATTGACCAGGCGGCCCACCGCGGCGCGCTGGCCGCACGGGGAGTGACCGTCGCCGTGCTGGCGTGCGGCGTGGACCGGGCCTACCCAGCCGCGCACAAGAACCTGTTGGAGTACATCAGCGACGCCGGGCTCGTCGTATCCGAGCTTCCGCCAGGCTGCTCACCCACCCGTCTGCGCTTCCTCTCCCGCAACCGGGTGATCGCCGCGCTCACCCAGGGCACAGTGGTCGTCGAGGCTGCGGCACGCAGCGGGGCGCTGAACACCGCGAACTGGGCATCGCGCCTAGGTCGGGTGCTGATGGGTGTGCCCGGACCGGTGACCAGTGCTCCGTCGGAGGGCGTGCACCAGCTGATCCGCCGCGGCGATGCCTCTCTGGTCACCTCCGGTGCCGACGTCGCCGAGCTGCTTCTCCCGGTCGGCTCTTTCTACGCAGCCGAACCTCGCGGTCCGGAGCGGCCCCGGGATGCTCTGAGCGAGCGCGACCAGCGTGTGCTCGAGGCAGTCCCCGCTGCACGGGCGGCGCCGACGGCCTCGATCTCCCGCGCGGCCGGCCTCGCGGAGTCGGCCGTGCGGACCAGCCTGCTCCTGCTGAGGCAGCGTGGCTTCGTCGAGTCGCGCGACGACACGTGGCGACTCACCCCGGAGCAACCCGCGAGGTGAGCCGTTGCGGGCGGGTGCTCCGCTTACGCTCAGGAGCGTGGGCACCAGTGACGAGACCCGGGCGGGCGATGTGGAGGTCACCTCTTCTTCGGCCGAGGGGACCGATGCCGCGGCGTCGACCGGTGGTCTGCCCGAGCCGATGGCGGTGGCGCTGGCCGACTACGAGCGACACCTGACCTCGGAGCGCGACCTCACCCCGCACACGGTGCGCGCCTACCTCGGGGACATCGCCGGCATGCTGGAGCACGCCGCGATGCTCGGTCACCACGACGTGGCCACGCTCGACGTCCGGACCCTGCGGAGCTGGCTGGCCAAGCAGCAGACGCTCGGCAAGGCGCGCACGACGATGTCCCGTCGCGCCACGGCGGTGCGGGTCTTCACCGGTTGGGCGCAGCGCACTGGCCGCGCCGAGACCGACGCCGGTGCGCTGCTGGGTTCCCCCAAGGCCCATCGCACCCTCCCGCCCGCGCTCCGGGTGGACGAGGCGCGCCAGCTCCTGGAGGCCGCTGCGGTGCGCGCCGACGACGGGAGCCCGGTCGGTCGTCGTGATGTCGCGATCCTGGAGCTGCTCTACGCCACGGGGATCCGGGTCGGCGAGCTGTGCGGCCTCGACGTCGACGACGTGGACCGTGAGCGACGGGTGGTCCGCGTGTTCGGCAAGGGGCGCAAGGAGCGCAGCGTTCCGTACGGCAAACCCGCGGATGTGGCAATCGCCGCCTGGCTGCAGTCAGGGCGGCCGGGTCTCCTCGTCCCCGACTCGGGACCCGCGCTCTTCCTAGGTGCCCGAGGCAAGCGCATCGACCAGCGGGCCGTGCGGTCGATGGTGCACGCGCGGTTGGCCGACGTTCCCGGAGCCCCTGACCTCGGTCCGCACGGCCTCCGGCACACTGCCGCGACGCACCTGCTCGAGGGCGGGGCCGATCTGCGCACCGTGCAGGAGCTGCTGGGGCACGCCTCGCTGGCAACCACCCAGATCTACACCCACGTCACCACGGACCGGCTCCGGAAGGCATACCGGCAGGCCCACCCGCGCGCGTAGACACCGGGGTCCGCGAGGCCGGGCTGAATGTCAGAGTCTCTTTGCTTCGCCACCTCGTGTGGCCGCGTGCGATCACTCCGTCACATCCCGGAGCGCTCTCGGACTATGTCGAGCGCAGCGACATCTCGACCGGGCCGACGATTCCGCTGATCCCATCGCTGGGCTGGTGCCCGGCGAGCGGGAGGAGACGCACTGGCCCCGCCCCGACCATCGTGAGGGGGTCCAGGTAGACCTCGCCTCGGAGGAGCCCCCAGTGCAGGCACGTTCCCGGCCAGCAGTGGCTGCCGAACGCCTCCAGCGAGCCCAAGCGCTGCCCCGCGCGGACCGCGTCGCCCCGGCGCACGGCCGCGGTCACGGGCTCGTAGGTGGTGCGGGTCGTCCCGTGGCTGACGACCACCACGCCGCGGCCGGCGAGCATGCCGGCGAAGACGACCTCGCCACTCTCTGCGGCGAGAACGGCCTGGCCTGGATGCCCGAGCAGGTCGACGCCGCGGTGACCTGCGCCCCACTGCTCGATCGGCGGATTGAATTCGTCGACGACCTCGGGGCGGGGGGCCAGTGGCCAGACGCCGGTGCCGAGGGTGAGAACGATAGTGACCAGGTGTGTGAGGAAGGCGCTCATGGGGTGAGAATGCCGCTGCGGGTCCGTCGTACCAACGCGGTCTTCGCAGGCTGTGCAGCCGGGGGCAGACGGCGCGACTGTGAACGTTGGGCGGCTTCCCGGCCGATTAGGGCGTGAGGTGAGTTCTCGTCTAGAATCGCCGGTGCAACCCGTCTAGGCGGGTTGACTTCGCACGCTCGCTATCCGCAACGAGCCGACGCCACCACGGGCCGGGTCACCGCGGGCGACGTTCCTTCGGTCTCCACGACCTTGTCGAGGAGTAGGGACGCGCGCGGGCGTCAGGGCAGGAGACACCCGTCTCGCTGCGACAACTGAAGCGACCCGTTCACGCGAGTGGACCGCGCCGGAGAGCTCCGCG
>JBFIWG010000269.1:0-5077 GCA_041606495.1 Nocardioidaceae bacterium | reverse complement strand
GGCGGCCGCAGCCTCACCCCGCCGCAGGCACAGCAGGTGGCCCTGGCCCGGCTGGTGCTCGCCGACCCGCACACGCTGGTGCTCGACGAGGCCACGTCACTGATCGACCCCCGCGCGGCCCGTCACCTGGAGCGCTCGTTGGCCGCGGTGCTCGAGGGCAGGACCGTGATCGCGATCGCGCACCGGCTGTTCTCCGCGCACGACGCGGACCGGGTCGCCGTGGTGGAGGACGGCCGGATCAGCGAGTTCGGGTCCCACGACGAGCTGGTCGAGCAGGACGGCTCCTACGCCGCGCTCTGGTCCTCCTGGCACGGCAGCAGCTGAGCCGGTCTGGACCGCCCGCCGGATTCGTCTGGGCGTGTCAACCTGAAGAGGTCCGTTGCGACATGTAGGGCGTGACGGGATCGATGCAGGAGAGCCTGGTGACGCCACGTCAGGTCGGGATTCTGACGACGGCAGCGGCCGCCGCCAGGCCGACGCGTGACGAGGCCGTCGAGCTGCTCTTCCGGGCTCACTACCCACGCCTGGTGCGTCTGGCCTACTGCGTCCTCGGCGACCGGGGGGCGTCCGAGGACGCGGTTCAGGACGCTTTCGTCTCGCTGCATCGGCACTGGCACTCGCTCCGCGACGTCGGCGCCGCCGAGTCGTACCTGCACGCGACGGTGCTCAACCGTGCGCGCTCCCGGATCCGTGACGTCGCCCGCTCCCGAGGGGACTGCCCCCTGCAGTCAGTGAAGCCATCGGTCGCCCCCGAGGAGGCCGCGGTCTCCCACGATGATGCGGCCCGGCTTGCTGCGGCCGTGCGGGAGCTGCCTCGCCGCCAGTGCGAGGTCGTCATCTGCCGCTACTACCTACAGCTCAGCGAGGCAGAGACGGCCGAGCTGCTGGGCATGGGGGTCGGCTCGGTCAAGAGCCACGCACACCGGGCCCTCAAGTCGCTGTCCCACCGTCTGGAGGCCTCGGCATGAAACCGATCGAGACACGGGTGACCGAGGGACTCCAGGCCTTCGCAGAAGGCATCGCCATGGACGTCCTGGACACCGAGCGGGTCCACCGTGACCTGTTCGAACGAATCAGCGAGGACCGCGCCCGTCGGCACCGCACCCTGAGCATCGCCGCCGTCGCCGCCCTGGTCGTGGGTCTGCTGTCCGTCACCGGCGTACAGCTTCTCGCGCACCGCTCCACCGACTCAGCAATTCCGCCCAGCGCATTGTCGCTGAGCAGAGCAGATGTGGCCGGGATCTGGGCCAGTCGCACGCCCGACGACCCGAACACCATGCTGTGGCTCGACACCGAGGGCAGGTTCGCCGTCGACGGGGCGGGCCACGTCGATACCCGTCCTTCGGGCTCGGGCAAGTACCAGCTGGGGCGGGACTCCATCCGGTTCTTGGACCGCAAAGACGAGAGGTGTGGCGACACGACCTGGCGCGCGGATCTGATCACGCCTGGGCGCATGGACCTCACGCTCACCGCGGCGACCTCGAGCTGCGACCTGCCGATCGGTATCGGCGGTGAGATGATCCGCGTGGTCCCGGCGTCCGCCGAAAGCCTGGAGCTCACGGCACGGCTGGCGCAGGCGGACACACCGCTGGCCGGAGACCTGCTGGACACCCAGGGGTTCTGGCTCCGTGCGGGAACCGACGAGGCATTCCGGTTCATCATCTGGGGCGGCTACGCGATGCTGTCGCCGGCACCCCAGGGCGTGGTCACCACCGACCAGGGCGGCGCGCTCATGCCGGCAGACGGCCAGCTGACCCTGACCAGTGGCGAGAAGAGCCGCGACTGCGCCGCTGGCGACCTCCTGCTCCTCGAGAACGTCCGGTTCAGTCAGGACTGGATGGTCATGCGCGCGGACGTGGCGCGAGACGACTGCGGGCGCTTCGCGACCGGGACCCTGACCTGGATCCGGCTGGCCCCGAACTGAGGCTCTGCGCTACCGGTCATGCACTCCGGAGATGGCCACGCCCGACCGGGTCTTGTACCGCTTGTTGATGCTGATCAGCACGGCGGTCAACGGCTCGAGCTGGCGGGCCAGCCGGAGTGCTCCGGCGTCGATGCCGTCGCGCCCCGTGACCGATCGGGCCAGCTCGATCGCCAGCTGCTTGGCCTCGTGGTCGTCGCCGCAGACCAGCACGTCCTCATGGTCCAGGTAGTCCGCACTCCCCCACAACGAGACAGCCGAGACGTGGTGGAACGCGCCGACAACCCGCGCCTCGGGGACGATCGCCGACGCTGCCTCGGCGGCACTGCCGTGCGGTACGTCGAGGCCGTACGGCCCCCGCTTGTCGAAGCCGAGGGGGTTGACGCAGCTGACCACGATCTTCCCGGCGAGCACGGGTGCCATCTCGCCGACGAGGTCGTCGTGCCCGTCGTACGGCACCGCAAGCACCACCACGTCCGCCGACTCGGCGGCCTCGGCGTTCGACGCGCCGGTGACCCGGGCTTCGGGGGCCCGCTCCCGGATCTCCGCGGCGGTCTGCTCGGCGCGCTCGGGGGAACGCGAGCCCAGCACCACGCCGTGGCCGTGGCGGGCCCAGCGGTAGCCGAGGCCCCTCCCCTGCGGACCGGTGCCTCCGAGGACCGCGATCTGGTACGTCGTCACGGGCAGCTCCTAGTAATCCGGGATGAGCCTTGAAAGGATGACAGCGTTACTGTCACGGTAGTGCCTCGCACGCCGCCGGGCGCACGCGCTCCCGACTCGGAACAGGCTAGGACGCTGATGAAACTCTCGATGTCGTTGATGTACTCCGGCAACCCTCGCGAGGCGGCGGACTCGGTTTCCGCTCTGGAGAAGGCGGGCCTCGACACGGTGTGGGTCGCCGAGGCCTACGGCTTCGACTCCCCCACCCTGATGGGCTACCTCGCGGCCAAGACCGAGACCGTCGAGATCGGCTCAGCGATCATGAACATCTACTCGCGCACCCCGGCGCTGCTCGCCCAGACCGCGGCCGGCCTGGACAACGTCAGCGGCGGCCGCGCGATCCTCGGCCTCGGCGCCTCCGGACCACAGGTGATCGAGGGGTGGCACGGCGTGCCCTACGACCGCCCCTTGGCACGGACCCGCGAGGTCGTCGACATCGTCCGCCGAGCGCTGCGACGGGAGACCCTCACCAACGACGGCATCATCAAGCTGCCACTACCCGAGGGCCAGGGCACCGGGCTCGGCAAGCCGCTGAAGATGCTCACCAAGCCGGAGCGCCGACAGGTCCCGATCTACATCGCCGCCCTCGGCCCGAAGAGCGTGCGGTCCACCGCGGAGTACGCCGACGGGTGGCTGCCGTTCCTCTACGCCCCTGAGCGTGCCGACACGGTGTGGGGTGAGTCGCTGGCCGCCGGCAAGGCGAAGCGGGACCCGGACTTGGCGCCGTTGGAGATGTCGGCCGGCGGGATGGTCGCCGTCGGGGACGACGTGAAGGGCATGCTCGACCACGCACGCCCTACGTTCGCGCTGTACATCGGCGGCATGGGCGCCAAGGGCAAGAACTTCTACAACGACCTGGTCCGGCAGTACGGCTTCGAGAAGGAGGCCGAGAAGATCCAGGAGCTCTACCTCAACGGCAACAAGCGTGACGCCGAGGCCTACGTCCCCCTGGAGCTGCTGGAGATGTGCAACCTCGTCGGCCCTGAGTCCTACGTGAAGGAGCGCATCGCTGCGTTTCGGGAGTCCGGGGTGACGAACCTGCAGGTGGTCCCGGTCGCCGAGGACGTGCCGGGCCTCGTCGGCAAGCTCAAGGAATGGGTGGCCTGAGTCATGCGCGAGATCTTCACCGAGGAGCAGGAGGCGTTCCGTCGTACCGTCCGCGCCTTCATCGACCGCGAGATCACTCCTCATCACGAGCAGTGGGAGAAGGACGGCGTGGTCTCCCGCGACGTGTGGCGGGCCGCCGGTGCGCGGGGACTGACCGGCTTCTTCTTCGACGAGGAGTTCGGCGGCGCTGGGGAGACCGACTTCCGCTACAACGCGGTGGTCAACGAGGAGCTGGCGCGGCAGGGGTACTACGGCGCCGCGTTCCCGTTGTTCAACGACATGGTGGCGCCGTACTTCCTGACACTGGCCAGCCGCGTGCAGCAGGACCGGTGGTTCCGGAAGCTGTGCTCGGGCGAGCTGATCACCGCCATCGCGATGACCGAGCCCGGCGCCGGGAGCGACCTGGCGGGCATCCGCACCACGGCCGTCGACAAGGGCGACCACTACGTCCTCAACGGGCAGAAGACCTTCATCAGCAACGGCATTCTCGCCGACCTGGTCGTGGTCGTGGCCCGCACCGACCCGGACGCGGGCGCCAAGGGGATCAGCCTGCTCGTGGTCGAGCGCGGCATGGAAGGTTTCGAGCGCGGCCGGAACCTCGACAAGATCGGCCAGCACGCGCAGGACACCGCCGAGCTGTTCTTCGACCATGTGACGGTGCCGAAGGCGAACCTGCTCGGGGAGGAGGGCGCCGGCTTCGGCTACCTGATGAAGAACCTCCCCCAGGAACGACTCTCCATCGCGATCGCGGCCGCCGCCGGGTGCGAGCGGATCCTCGAGCTGACGCTCGACTACGTGAAGCAGCGCGAGGCGTTCGGGCGCCCGGTCGGGACGTTCCAGCACAACCGGTTCACCCTCGCCGAGATGGCGACCGAGACCCACATCGCCCGGGTCTTCATCGACGACTGCATCCGCCGCCACCTCGCCGGCAACCTCGACGCCAGCACCGCCTCGATGGCGAAGTGGTGGACCACCGAGCTGCAGAAGCGGATCGTCGACCGGGCCGTCCAGCTGCACGGCGGCTACGGCTACATGAGCGAGTACCCAGTCGCGAAGGCCTATCTCGACAGCCGTGTCCAGACCATCTACGGCGGCACCACCGAGATCCAGAAGGAGATCATCGGCAGGTCGCTCGGCCTTTAGCGGCCGCCGGGTAGCCTGCGGAGACATCCGCAGAACCAGGAGAGCGATGAGTCCGGGCAGTCCCGCGTCGGAGCAGGTCACCGCGCAGCAGGTACGACGCGCGCTGCGCCGGGCCGAACGCGGCGCGGCGCTCGACGTCGACGAGGCGGCGGCCCTGCTCACCGCCCGCGGGGACGACCTTGATGC
>JBFIWG010000268.1:0-5086 GCA_041606495.1 Nocardioidaceae bacterium | reverse complement strand
CTGCTCGACGAGGCGATGGCGGGCGTGACGGCGGACGACGTGGCGCCCGTGTTCGCCGGAATGGTCTACTGCAGCACGATCGAAGCCTGCCAGGAGATCTCCGACTTCGCCCGGGCGCGACAGTGGACCAGCGAGCTGAGCAGATGGTGTGACGCCCAACCGGGACTGGTTCCCTACACCGGCCAGTGTGCGGTGCACCGCGGTCAGATCATGCGGCTGGAGGGAGCGCTGGCTCAGGCGGTCGAGGAGCTGAGGCTGGCCCACCGGCGGTACCTAGACGCCGGCTCCACGGCAGCCGCTGGTCTGGCGTTGTACGAGCGCGGGGAGGTGCACCGCCTGCGCGGCGAGTTCGCCGAGGCCGAGGACGCGTTCGCCGAGGCGAGCAGCCTGGGGTACGAGCCGCAGCCCGGGCTGGCGCTGCTCTGGCTCGCCCAGAGCCGGACCGACGCAGCGGCAGCAACCATCCAGCGACTGGTCACCGAGACACAAGGCCCGGTCCACCGTTCGAAGATCCTGCCGGCCGCCGTCGAAGTGAGACTGAGCTCCGGGCAGGTCGACGAGGCGCGATCCGCGTCCGAGGAGCTGACGATGCTCGCAGAGCAGCTCGGGTGTGCCGCCTTGAAGGCTCAGGCGGCATATGCCCGCGGTTGCGTGCTCATAGCCGAGGACGATCCCGGGGCTGCCCTCCCCGAGCTTCGTACGTCTTGGCGGGCCTGGGTGAGCCTGGGGGCACCGTACGACGCGGCGACCGTCCGGGTTCAGATAGGTCGGGACTGCCGCGGCGTCGTCGACGAGGAGTCGGCCCGCCTGGAGCTGACCGCCGCCAAGCGGGTGCTCGCAGAGCTCGGCGCAAGAACCGCCGCGGAGCAGGTTGAGACACTGCTCGGTCGTCGTACGCCCGACGGGCTGACCGCTCGCGAGGTCGAGGTCCTCCGACTGGTCGCGACAGGCAAGAGCAACCCAGCCATCGCAGCCGATCTCGTCCTCAGCGAGAAGACCGTCGCGCGGCACCTGAGCAACATCTTCGCGAAGATCGACGTGACTACCCGCACGGCAGCTGCCGCCTACGCGTACGAGCACCACCTCTGCTGACAGGGCAGGTCGAGGTGCACTGATCCACCCACCGGGGCCGCGGCAAACATGGGCGCATCGCCCGACGCGGTGGGACGGTTCGCGCTCCTAGTTTCGGCCGCATGAACACGACACTGCCTCTGCTGGCCGGTATGACCTCGACCTTCATCTTCGTCAGTAGCGTGCTGCCGATGCTGCACAAGGCGGTGCGCACTCACGACCTCTCGTCGTACAGCCTCGGCAACATCGCTCTGGCGAACCTCGGCAACGCGGTCCACTCGGTGTACGTCTTCCACCTGCCGCCGGGACCTATCTGGCTGTTGCACGGCTTCCACATGGCGAGCTCAGCACTGATGCTGATCTGGTACCTGCGCTACCGGCAGACCAGGACGCGGGTCCACGGTCGACCGGACCGAGGGACGACTCAGCTCTCCACGGCGGCCAGCTGGCCGCAGGCGCCGTCGATCTCCTGACCGCGCGTGTCGCGCACGGTGGTAGGGATCCCCTTGGCGTCCAGCCGACGCACGAACTCCCGCTCGACCTCGGGACGGGACGCGGTCCACTTCGAGCCTGGCGTGGGGTTGAGCGGGATCAGGTTCACGTGCACCCATCCCCAGTCACCGTATGAGTTGAGTACGTCGGCGAGCAGGTCGGCGCGCCAGGCCTGGTCGTTGATGTCGCACATCATGGCGTACTCGATCGAGACGCGTCGCTTGGTCTTCTTGGCGTAGTTCCAGGCGGCCTCGACCGCCTCGTGCACGCTCCACCGGGTGTTGATGGGAACCAGCTCGTTGCGCAGCTCGTCGTCGGGCGCGTGCAGGGACAGCGCCAGCGTGACCGGGATCCCCTCCTCGGCCAGCTGGTTGATCCTGGGGACCAGGCCCACGGTGGAGACCGTGATGCCGCGAGCCGACATGCCGAGCCCGTCCGGGGTGGGGTCGGTCATCCGGCGTACCGCCCCGATCACGGCCTTGTAGTTGGCCATCGGCTCGCCCATGCCCATGAAGACCACGTTGGAGACGCGGCCAGGCCCACCGGGCACCTCTCCGCGCGCCAGGGAACGCGCGCCGGCCACGACCTGCTCGATGATCTCGCCGGTCGTCATGTTGCGCTGCAGACCGCCCTGTCCGGTGGCGCAGAACGGGCAGGCCATCCCGCAACCGGCCTGCGAGGAGACGCACATGGTCACCCGGTCCGGGTAGCGCATCAGCACCGACTCGACCAGCGCACCGTCGAACAGCTTCCACAGCGTCTTGCGGGTGGTCCCCTTGTCGGCCTCCATGGTGCGCAGAGGCGTCATCAGGTCGGGCAGCAGCGCCTCGACCATCGCCGCCCGGTCAGCGGCTGGCAGGTCGGTCATCTGCTCGGGGTCGTCGACGAGCCGGGAGAAGTAGTGCGTGGACAGCTGCTTGACTCGGAACCCCGGCAGTCCGAGCGAGGCGACGTGCTCCTTGCGCTCGGCCGGAGTGAGGTCGGCGAGGTGCCGCGGCGGCTTCTTGCGGCCACGCGGCTCGTTGAAAACCAGGGGAAGTGACTTCGTGGGTTCGTCAGGCATAACCAGCCAAGTGTGGCACCCGGCGGGTGCACGCCCCAATTCCTGTCCAGCCAACCCGTTTAGTTGAAAATGCAACGGGTACTCTCGCGGCATGGCTACCAACACACTCCACTACACAGTCCCAGGCATGAGCACTGAAGTAGCGCAGCAGGTGGTCGACATCCTCCAGACCCGGCTGCACGCGCTCAACGATCTCCAGCTCACCCTCAAACACGCCCACTGGAACGTGGTCGGACCGCAGTTCATCTCCGTGCACGAGATGATCGACCCTCAAGTCGAGCTCGTCCGCACGATGGCGGACGATGTGGCCGAACGGATCGCCACGCTCGGGGGCGCCCCGAAGGGCACGCCCGGCGCGATCGTGGCGGAGCGTACGTGGCACGACTACTCGATCGGCCGGGCCGGAACCCAGGCGCACCTAGGCGCCCTGGATCTGGTGTACGCCGGCGTCGTCGGTGACCTGCGCAAGGCTGTCGAGGTGATGGGCGACCTCGATCCGGTCACCGAGGACATCCTGATCGGCCAGCTCGACAAGCTCGAGCTCTTCCACTGGTTCATCCGCGCCCACCTCGAGGACAGCGGCGGGCACCTCGCCACCGAGGGCGCCGACTCCGAGAAGGCAGCCGCGCGGGCCGCAGACGCCTGAACCCCACTCGCTTCCGTCATACGTCCCGTTGGCTATTGCCTGCGGGGCGTATGACGTTCAGCCGCAGCCTGCCTTGCGTCATACGTTCGGCGACCTATTGGCTGCGTAACGTATGACGCTAGGCGACGGGGACGAGGTAGAGCAGTAGCAACCAGACGGGGGCAACCGTCGCCAGCAGCGAGTCGAGCCGGTCCATCAGACCGCCGTGGCCCGGGATGATCTGCGACATGTCCTTGATCCCGAGGTCGCGCTTGATCACCGACTCCGAGAGGTCCCCCAGCGTCGCCATCACGACGGTCACCAGCCCTAGCAGGACTCCAACCCACCAGGCGCCATCGAGCAGCAGTACGACCGCGAGCACGCCGACGATCACGCACGAGGCCATGGAGCCGGCGAACCCCTCCCAGGACTTCTTCGGAGAGATCACCGGCGCCATGGGGTGCTTGCCCGCCAGCACGCCGACGGCGTAGCCGCCGATGTCGGAGGCGATGGTGACCAGGATGAAGGTGATCACCCGCAGCACGCCGTCGTCCGGCTTCAGCAGCAGCAGCACGAAGGCGGCCAGGAACGGCACGTATACGGCGGTGAAGACGCCGGCGGTGGCGTCCCGGACGAAGCCATCGACCCCGCCGCGCAGCCGCCACAGCATCATCGCGACAAAGGTCACCGCGAGCGCGGTCCCCAGCGCAGGCGCACCGCCGACGTAGGCGCCGACCAGCATGAACACCGAACCCACAACGAGCGGCTCGAACGGCAGGTGGACGTCCTTCGTGGCGAACGCGTTCCGGAACTCCCAGACCCCGACGAGGATCGCAGCGACCACGACCCCGACGAACGCCGGCTTCCAGAAGAGCAGCGAACCCGCGATCAGCAGGCCAAGGGCGACGCCAGATGCGATCGCTGCGGGGAGATCCCGCCCGGCGCGGCTCTTCTTGCCCGCCGGGACCTCTTGGCCGGGCGGGTTCTCAGGCGAACTCATCGTCGTATCTGCTCAGACCTCGAGCAGCTCGGCTTCCTTGTGCTTGAGCAGCTCGTCGATGGTGTCGGTGTGCTTCTTCGTGAGCGCGTCGAGCTTCTTCTCTGCGCCGGTCACGTCGTCCTTGCCGACCTCGCCGTCCTTCTCCATCTTGTCCAGCGCCTGCTTGGCGTGGCGACGGATGTTGCGGATCGAGATCTTGCCATCCTCGGCCTTGGTCTTGGCCATCTTGATGTACTCCTTGCGACGCTCCTCGGTGAGCTCAGGGAGTACGACGCGCAGCGTCTTGCCGTCGTTGGTCGGGTTCACGCCCAGGTCGGAGTCCCGGATCGCCTTCTCGATCGCGTTCATCGCACCCATGTCGTAGGGCGCGACGATGACCACGCGCGCCTCGGGGACGGTGAACGAGGCCAGCTGCTGCAGCGGGGTCGGGGTGCCGTAGTAGTCGGCGGTGATCTTCTGGAACATCGACGGGTGCGCGCGGCCGGTGCGGATGGCCGCGAAGTCCTCACGGGCGACCTCGACGGCCTTGTCCATCTTCTGGCCGGCCTCGTTGAGGGTCTCGTTGATCACGACTGCTCCTTGTTCATGTCATGGGTCTGGGTGCGGCGTTCCACGTTCGTGCAGGTCAGGCGTCGCGCGAGACCGTCGTACCGATCTTCTCACCTTGTACGACGCGGGCGATGTTGCCCTCCTCGGACAGGTTGAACACGATCATGTCGATGTCGTTGTCGCGGCACAGGCTGACCGACGTGGCGTCGGCGACCTTCAGCCCACGGGTGAGGAACTCGTCGTAGGTGAGGTGGTCGAACTTCACCGCGTCGGGGTGGGCATGCGG
>JBFIWG010000267.1:0-5090 GCA_041606495.1 Nocardioidaceae bacterium | reverse complement strand
GCGATGTCATTCCCAGCCAAAGCCACAAACCCCGCGTCAACAGGCTGCGCGCCGAAGACGATCCAGGCGTCAGCGAGCGTCTCCCAGCTGACGTCGTCCTCGGAAGCAGCCAGCTCGGCCAGCAGCTCGTCGACCTTCGCGGTCATGATCTATCTCCTCTGACGGTAACTAGCATAGTCTGATATCGTCATAACCGTCAGAAAAGCTGAGGGTTCGTCTTGAGCGGTGCACTGGCTGCCGCTAGAGAACTGCAGCATCGAGGGATCAATCGGCTGCTAGCAGATCGGTGCTCATGTTCTATGGAGGTCGCCTGCTGAATCATCTGGCCGTCGACGACCCTGACGTCGAGCGGTTCATCGAGCTGCGGCGGCTTAACCAAAACCTGATCCTCGTCATGGACAGCGACCGCGACAAATCGCCGCATCAGCATCTGAAGGCCACGAAGTCGCGAGTTCGTCGCGCAATCGAGAACAGTCGCGGGATTGCGTGGGTGACGAGCGGGCGAGAGATCGAGAACTACGTCGCAGCGCCCATCATGAAGGCGGCTGTCAAGACAGTCAGGCCGACTGCGAGGCCCCAGACCGGCCGGTTCGACCGGGTGCTTCCGCGTAACGTGGACAAGCTGCGAGTCGCCCGCGCTGTGGCTGACATGCCGGCCGACCTCGACGTGCTCGACCTGAAGGACCGGATCAGGGACGTCATCGCATTCATCGAGAAAGCCAACGCCTGATTGGGGTTGGCGGGCGCAGGACTGCTACCTAAGAGTACAGGTCGCAAGAAACGCGTACCCTCACCGCGCCTACACAGCCCCACCAGACAGGCCCATTCCCACCCGCACCCGCCGACCTCGCAGAGAATGGGGGCGTTCTGCTGTGCCAAACGCGCCGGCTCGCCACGCCGCGTAGGAGCCCTCGGCTCGCTGACCTGGTTCAGCCGTCTGCCGTCGCCTCCCCCGCCGATGCGGGGGAGGTGCTCGGTGACACTAGGCCCCTCGGCTGCGGCGGTGCGCCGACTGCGGCGCCTCCGCCTCGGCGCCTGGTGCCGTCTCGCGGCGCGGCCTCACCGGTCAGCTGCTCGGTCCGCGACATTGGGCCCCTCGGCTACGGCCGTGCCCCGCACGCACGAAGTGCCATCCTGCCCTGGTATCTCCTGGTGCTCACTCCATACGGTGGTGCTGGGAGCGAACGAACATGTTCGGGCTCTTGGACCTGCTCAAGGAGATCTTCACCAGGCTCGTCGGTGACGACTCGGGCGAACGGCGTCGAGTCCTCGTCGTGCTTGGGGTTGTGACCGGTGTCGCTGCGACGGCCGCGTTGTTCTATACGTTATGGCCGCAGCCGGCGTCGATCCGAATCGACCAACCTGAGGATGGGGCAACCGTCGCGGCAGAGTTCGTCGCCCACGGCACCTCCGAGCACCTGGGATCCGACGAGGTCATACGGCTCGCCGTCTACGTCGTCGAAGCCCGCCGCTACTACCCGGCCGCCGAGGCCGCCACCGTCGCCACCGAGGGGAGATGGACGATCCCGGCCGCGGTCGGCGTCCCCGATGGGTCCGCCACGCTGTTCGAGATCGTCGCCCTGCTCGTCGACGAGGCCGGTGAGGAGGCGTTGGCGTCCTACTTCGCGGCCGGAGAGGAGGCGCAGGATTGGCCGGGCCTTCTCGAGCTGCCGGACGGCGTCGCCATCCACGACCGGGTCGCGGTGATCGCCGAGCCGTTGCGCGCGCCCCCGGCGTCTGACGATGTGGAGACGAGCACGCCGGCACCCGAGACGGACGCCGACGCCGGCGAGACGGCCGCGGGGGTGACGCCGGAAGGCAGTCCCGAGCAGCCGGTGGACGTTGGACCGCGGCTGGCCCTGCCGGCGATCGTCGAAGCCGAGGACGGCCACGGCGACGGTTCGATCGAGGACCGGTCCAGCGCCTCCGGTGGCCGCACGGTCCTGCTCGCAGCGGGCGAGCAGCGGCTCTTCTCGGTCCCGGTTCCGGAACCGGGCCTGTATCCGCTGGTGGTGCGTTACTCGAACGACAGCGGGGGACCGCTGGAGGCGATCGCGGTGTCGATCGACGGTGTGACGATCTCGGAGTTCGACGCCCAGGACACGGGCGACGGCGGCCACGGGTGGAATCGGTTCGCGACGTCGCCCGTCATCGAGGTCGCGCTCGCCGGCGGCGTCCACACCCTGGCGCTCTTGGTCGAGGGCGGCGACGGGTTCGGGGTAGAGATGGACGGCGTGGCGACGAACTGGTCGACCCCGCCCGGGCCGTTGCCGGGTGACGGATCGTGGACGGTGGTGCTGGCGTCCCTGGAGATCGGCGAGCACTCTCGCGCGAGCGCCGACGAGCGCGCCGAGGAACTGGCCGACCAGACGGGTGTCGTCACCGGCGTGCTGCTCAGCAACCAATACGCGTCGCTGAACCCGGGGTACTGGGTCGTGTACGGCGGAGGCTTCTTGGGTCGGCAAGAAGCGGTGATGCTCCAGGAGGACCTCGTCCCCGTCGCCGCCGACTGCTACGTGCGCAAGCTCTCGACGAGCCCGACGACGACCACCACCACCACCACGACCTTCACCTCTTCCACTTCCTCAACCACCACGAGTTCGACGACGACCACCAGCACGTCGTCGTCGACCACGACCTCCACCACGAGCACGACGTCGACCACGACCACAACCCTTCCCGACCACGCCCCGCTGCCCGCCGAGGCCGAGGACGGCACCGGCGACGGTCGGTCCATGGCACGCACCGAGGCGTCGGGCGGTACCACCGTGCTCCTCCACGAGGGCGAGGTGCGTCATATGGTCTTCGTCGTCTCCGAGGCGCGCTCCACGTCAATCCAGGTCCGCTACTCCAACGACAGCGACGGGCCGCCCGACCTCGTCACCCTGGCACTGGACGGCGCGCCGATCGGGCAGTTCGAGGCCGAGGACACCGGCGACTACGGGCACGGCTGGAACAAGTTCGTCTGGTCCTCCTCGATGCCGGCTGAGCTGACCACCGGCACTCACGAACTGACGGTCACCGTGACGAGCGGCGACTACTACGGCATCGAGATCGACGTCGTCGCCGAGGGCTGAGGCGGGTTAGCTCGTCCATGCCTCTGTCCCAGTCTTCGTAGAGCCGAATGGCCTGGAACGCACGGAGCGTCTCCGTCCCTGAGACCTCGATGTCCGAGATGTCGAAGGGTGTAGCCAGGACTAGGATGAACGAGATCTGCCTGTCATGCATGCGCCGAACCCGCGCGACCGCCTGGCGAAGCTCCTGGTCTCAGACCTGGTCACATATGCTTCGGAGAACACGGCGATGGCGTACTCCGCTCGTTTGATGCCGATCTGGATCTCTCGCCTCCATCGAACTCCCGGCTGCAGCATTCGCTCATCAATCCAGACCTCGAGCCCTGCTTCACTCAACCGATCGGCGGTGCCGCGCGCAGTGGAAGCATGCTACGTGACGTACGAGAAACCCGGTTGGGTGCATAGCTCGCAGCTTGTCAGCAGATGGACAGCAACTGCAACATGTCCACGTCCGCCAACTTGCCGGCAAGGAGACGTCTCGGGTCCACGTGCCCTGCACGGTGGAGGCCGACGGCCATGGCGAAGGGATCACTCGGGGGGAGGTGGCCTTCTTCCCGGGCTACATGCCTAATACGCGGGTAGCGCCCACCGGGATACTCGCGCGTCCAGCCGAACAGCTCGACCGATGAACCGCCGCGGCCCGGGGTCACGTGGGCGCGGCGACCCACCGACCTCGCAGAGAATGGGGACGTTCTCTGCGGCCTCCACGAAGCGGCCGGCCGTCGAGCCGCCCTGCCGGCTACTGCTGCCCGCCACCCACGCCGGCCGCGGCCAGCCGGTCCCGGGTCATCAGCACCTTGACACCCAAGTCGTGCTCCGGCGGGCCGTGGAAGACGCCGCGCAGCGGCAGCGTGTCGTCGTAGTCGCGGCCATGGCCGATCTTGACGTGGCGGGAACCCACCGTCTGGTCGTTGGTCGGGTCCAAGGCCCACCAGCCAAACCCCGGGATCGCCACCTCGACCCAGGCGTGGGTCTGCACCTCGATCTCGGCTTCCTCCGGTTCGAGGCCGACCGACTGGTCGGCGGCGTGGAAGTACCCGGACACGTAGCGGGCGGGCATGCCGAGGCTGCGGCACATGGCAATCGCCAGGTGGGCGTAGTCCTGGCACACGCCCTGTCCCGCGGCGAACACCTCACCCGGGGAGACGCCCACGTAGGTCGCGCCCGGCACGTAGTCGAGCGTCTGGTGCACGCCGGTCATCACCCGGCCGGCGAGGTCGACGGCCCCGCCCGCGCCGGCGGCGAGGTCGCGGGCCGCCTCGGCGATCGTCAGGTCCCATTGGGTGTGCGCGCTGGGGTGGACGAACGGCGCGTGGCGGCGGGAGAACGCCGGGTCGAGCGCCTCGAGCGGCACCTCGTCGGGCGGCCCCGGCCAGTCGCCCATCTCCACCGTCGCGTCGGCCACCACCCGCAGCAGGTCGTGGTCGTGGCGGATGCCGAAGGCGTCGACCCGGGTGCCCCAGTGATCGGTGAACGTGTGGATGCGGCAGGCGGGCTCCACCGCCACGTCGTAGCGGAGCAGCCGCTGCCACGGCAGCTCGGCCGGGCAGGCGCGCAGCTCGTTGTGCGACTCCCGCACGGTGGCGTGGTAGTCGAACTCGGTGACGTAGCGGATCTCGAGGCGCATGGTGGTCAGGTCGCTTCGTAGGCGTGCAGGTCGAGGCCGGCGCCGATCCGGAAGAACTCCCGGTCGACCGCCTGATCTACCCGCCAGATCTCGGCCTGAATCTCCTCCAGGAATTCCTGCAGGCCGGCCGCCAGCACCTCGTCGACGTCGCAGTACTCCAGCCGGGCCCGCACCATCCCCAGCAGCCGGGCCGCGTCGCTGGCGGATCCCGGTGCGATCAGCTCCCGCAGCTCGGCTTCCGCCGCCGCCAGCGCGAACAGCACGCTGCGCGGGAAGTCCGGCGACAGCAGCAGGAACTCGAGCACCCGGGTGGGGTCCATCGCGGCGCGATGCTCCTTCAGGTACGCCTCGTAGGCCGACACCGACTTCAGCACCGCCACCCACTGGTG
>JBFIWG010000266.1:0-5099 GCA_041606495.1 Nocardioidaceae bacterium | reverse complement strand
GATGGCGCAGGTCCGTGAGGGCCTCCTCCCGATCCTCGAAACTCTCGGGGACGACGGTCCGTGGCTGCTTCTCGAGCCCACCGCCGGGCAGGGCCAGTCGCTGTGCGCTGGCGTCGAGGACCTCGCGCCGTACCTCGCTGCGCTCGACGACCACCCCCGCGCCGGGGTCTGCCTGGACACCTGCCACGTCTTCGCCGCCGGTGCGCCTCTCGACGAGCCCGGGGGTACGACGGCCACGGTGGACCGGATCGTCGAGATAGGCGGACCGGACCGGTTGCGACTGATCCACGCCAACGACTCGATGGACGTCCGTGGCGCGTTCAAGGACCGGCACCAGAAGATCGGCCAGGGCCACATCGGCACCCCCGCCTTCGCCGAGCTGTTCGCGCACCCGGCGACGGCCGGCGTCCCGTTCGTGCTGGAGACCCCGGGCTCTCGCGAGGAGGACGACCCGGACCTGGCCTTGCTGAAGCAGCTGCGTGAGACCGCCGTCATCGGTTCAGTCGCGTCGTGAACGAGCGCCGCACCACTCTGCTCGCCACCCTGGCCATCCTCGGGATGACCGCCTGCTGGGGATCGACGTTCTACCTGATCAAGGACCTGCTGGACCGGGTTCCGGTCCTGGACTTCCTCGCGCTCCGGTTCGCGATCGCCTCAGTCGCGTTGTACCTCCTCGCACCCCGGGCGCTGGGCCTGCTGTCTCGGCAGAAGCGCAACAGCGCGATCGTGCTGGGCGTGCTCTACGGCCTGGCGCAGATCCTGCAGACCGCCGGACTGGCACACACGCCCGCCAGCGTGTCCGGATTCATCACCGGGATGTACGTCGTGTTCACCCCGCTGCTCGCAGCGATGATCCTGCGCACGCGGATCACCGCGATGACCTGGGCGGCGGTCGCCCTCGCGACGGCCGGGCTCGGCGTCCTCACCCTGAAGGGCCTCAGCATCGGGTACGGCGAGGGCATCACGCTGATCGCGGCGGTGCTCTACGCGCTGCACATCGTCGGGCTCGGCGCCTGGACCAACGCCCGCGAGGCGATGGGGATGACGATCGTGCAGCTGATGGTGATCACGGTGCTGTGCTTCGTGGTCACCATCCCCGACGGGATCGTGCTTCCGACGAACGCACGCGACTGGCTCTCGGTCGTCTACATGGCCGTCTTCGCGGGGGCGCTGGCGCTGGCTGGGCAGACCTGGGCGCAGGCTCACCTCCCGCCGACCCGCTCCGCGATCATCATGAGCATGGAGCCCGTGTTCGCGGCCTTCTTCGCTGTGCTACTCGGCGGCGAGTCGATCACCGGCCGGATGGCAATCGGTGGTGTGATGGTGCTGACGGCGATGCTCGTGGTGGAGCTGGTGCCGCGGCGCAAGATCGAGGCAGAGGTCCCGCACATCGCGGTCTGAGCGAGAGGAGGCAGCCATGAGCGCAGGCGAGCTCACCATCGAACGCACGGTTGCCGCCGATCCCGAGGCGGTCTGGGCCGTGCTCAGCGACATCGAGCACGCGTCGGACACGCTCAGCGGCGTCACCAGGATCGAGATGCTCAGCGCAGGCCCCTACGGCGTGGGCACCCGGTGGCGCGAGACCAGGAAGATGTTCGGCAAGGAGGCGACCGAGGAGCTCTACGTCACCGAAGCGGACGCGCCGCATCGCACGGTGGTCGAGTCAGACTCTGCCGGCGTCCACTACGTCAGCGTCTTCACGCTCACGCCCGCCGACACCGGCACGCACCTGACGATGACCTTCTCGGGCACCCAGACGAACACCACAGTGCTCAGCAAGGCCGCGTGGGCGCTGCTGGGCAGGATCGGGCTCAAGGCCGCCGGCAAAGCGATGACCAAGGACCTCGATGAGATCGCCGCTCGCGCCGAGGGCTAACCCCCCGGCTGACCCTCGACGCGCAGCTGCTACCAGTCCTGTGGAGCTCGCTGCTCGGGCACCAGGGTGTCCCGCATGGCGAGCACCTCGGATCGGTAGAACCGACGGTGCCCTCCCAACGTGCGTACGGCGTTCACCTTGCCGGCCTTTGCCCAACGGGCAACCGTTCGCGGGTCCACGCCGTACATCGCGGCAACCTCGCCAGGTGTCAGTAGTACCTCTGTTTCAACCGGTCGCTTGCTCACAGCGACCCTCCCTCACTGTCGGTCGTCTCTACGCTCCCTCCGTTGGCGTAGCAACGACTTGTGCCTTCCAGTGTCCCGTGGCGACGACATCTAGGGCAATGACGCGTACGGGTCAGCAAACCTAGGCGAATCAGGACTTGCGTGTTTTGGTTCATCAGTGCGAAAAGCCCATGGCGGAGCCGTTCCGGATAGTCCATCCTGCCGGGTTGGTCTAGCCCGCCAGCCATCCGCTGAGTAGTCCGGATCATGGACAGCGCGCCCGTCACCGAGCGCCCGCGGCTAACCTGCTGCTCGTGCAGCGCAACTGGACCTATCTCTTCAGCTTCTTGCCCGGGGCACCCGAGCAGGCGGCCAGGTAGGCACGCCCGCACACGATTCCAGCCAACGCCCCGGCCTTCGCGCAGGGGCGTTTTCGTTTGTGCGGGCCCCTCCCGAGAGCCGGTCGGTAGCCAGAGAACCAGAAAGAGGAAACCAACCATGGTCGTCGTGATGACACCGGAAGCAACCGACGCGGACATCGCGCACGTCGTCGAGAAGGTCGAGAGCGTGGGCGGGGAGGCGTTCGTCAGCAAGGGCGTGGTCCGCACGATCATCGGCCTGGTCGGGGACATCGACTCCTTCCACCACCTGAACCTGCGCACCCTGCCCGGGGTCGGCGACGTGCACCGGATCTCCGACCCGTACAAGCTGGTCAGCCGGCAGCACCACCCCGACCGCAGCACCGTGTGGGTCGGCAGCGGCACCCAGGTCCCGATCGGCCCGGACACGTTCACGTTCATCGCCGGTCCCTGCGCGGTCGAGTCTGCGCAGCAGACCCTCGAGGCAGCCGAGATGGCGCAGGCCGCCGGGGCCACCCTGCTGCGTGGAGGCGCTTACAAGCCGCGCACCTCGCCCTACGCCTTCCAGGGGCTCGGCGTCGAGGGCCTGGAGATCCTGGCCGGCGTCCGTGAGACGACAGGGATGCCGGTGGTGACCGAGGTGGTCGACGCGCGCGACGTCCCGGTCGTGGCGGAGCTCGCCGACATGCTGCAGATCGGCACCCGCAACATGGCCAACTTCGGCCTGCTCCAGGCCGTCGGTGAGTCCGGCAAGCCGGTGCTGCTCAAGCGCGGGATGACCGCGACCATCGAGGAGTGGCTGATGGCGGCGGAGTACATCGCCCAGCGCGGCAACCTCGACGTGGTGCTCTGCGAGCGCGGGATCCGCACCTTCGAGCCGGCCACCCGGAACACCCTCGACATCTCCGCGGTCCCGGTGGTGCAGGCGACCAGCCACCTTCCGATCATCGTCGACCCCTCCCACGCGGCCGGCCGCAAGGATCTCGTCGTACCCCTCTCACGTGCCGCCATCGCGGTCGGCGCGGACGGAGTCATCGTCGACGTCCACCCGGACCCGGAGACCGCACTCTGCGACGGCCCCCAGGCCCTGCTCGGGGCGGACCTGCGCAGCCTGGCGCAGGCGGTGCGTCAGCTCCCACCGGCAGTGGGTCGCGCCGACGCCAGCACCTTGGTGAGGACGGACGCCGCAGCCTCCGCCTGATCGCGGGACACGTCGAGGTGGGTGACCAGCCGCGCCGTGCGCGGTCCGACGGCGCCGATCAGGACACCCTCCTCGCGCGCAGCCGCGACGACCGCGGGGGCATCGGGTACGTCGAACGCGACGATGTTCGTGTCGACGGCCGCCGGGTCCACGTCGCACGCCTCGGCCAGCAGTCGGGCGTTGTCGTGGTCCTCGGCCAGCCGCTCGATGTTGTGGTCGAGGGCGTAGAGCCCTGCGGCGGCGAGGATCCCGACCTGGCGCATGCCACCGCCCATCCGCTTGCGCCAGACCCGCGCCTCGTCGACGTACTTCTGCGGACCGAGCATCAGCGAGCCGACGGGGGCTCCGAGGCCCTTGCTGAGACAGACCGCCATCACGCCGCTCATCCGGCCGTACTCGATCAGAGGCACGCCGGTGGCGACGTGAGCGTTCCAGATCCGCGCGCCGTCGAGGTGCAGCCCGATGTTGTGCTCATCGACGAACTCACCCAGGGCACGGATGTCCTCGACCGGCAGCACCACGCCGCCGGCGAAGTTGTGGGTGTTCTCGATCGAGATGGCCTTGGTCGGGACGAAGAACGGCCCCATGTCAGGTGCGAACATGGACCGGATCGCCTCGAGGTCGATGCCGCCGCGTGCCCCCGTCCAGGTGCGCATCGTGATCCCGCTGAAGGCCGCGTGCGCTCCGAGCTCGGCCCGGGCGATGTGCGCGGAGGACTCGCACAGCACCTCCTGCCCGACGCCGACGAGGGCACGCACTGCGAGCACGTTCGCCATCGAGCCGGTCGGCGTGAACAGCGCGGCTTCCTTGCCGAACAGCTCGGCGACGCGCTCCTCGAGCCGGCGGACGGTGGGGTCCTCGCCGTAGACGTCGTCGCCGACCTCGGCGCGCGCCATGGCGGCACGCATCTCCTCGGTCGGCCGGGTGACCGTGTCGCTGCGGAGGTCGATCACGCGGTGGGCTCCGCCGCCTGCTGCTGGGTTCGGCTGCGCAGCATCTCGGCAACGAGGAACGCCAGCTCGAGCGACTGGACGCGGTTCAGCCGCGGGTCGCACGCCGACTCGTAGCGGTTCCCAAGGTCCATCTCGGCCAGGGCCTCCCCGCCGCCGACGCACTCGGTGACGTCGTCGCCGGTCAGCTCGAAGTGCACACCGCCGAGATAGCTGCCCATGTCCTGGTGAATACGGAAAGCCTGTTCGACTTCGCTGACGATGTTGTCGAACCGTCGCGTCTTGAGCCCGGATGCCGTCGACTCGGTGTTGCCGTGCATCGGGTCGCAGCTCCACAGCACCGTCGCACCGGTCGCGCGGACCGCCTGGATCAGCGGCGGCAGACGCTTGTCGATCTCGCCGGCGCCGAACCGGCAGATCAGCGTGATGCGCCCGGGCAGGTTCTGCGGGTTGAGCAGACCGAGCAGTTCCTGCAGCCATTCCGCCGTC
>JBFIWG010000265.1:0-5119 GCA_041606495.1 Nocardioidaceae bacterium | reverse complement strand
CGCCAGGGCCAGCCAGAGCAGGCTCCTGTGGGGACTCCTCGCGATGTCGCACGGCGCACTCCTGCTGGCTCAGGACGAGGCGGACGGCGCGATCCCGCTGCTGCGCGAGGCAGCTGCGATCTTCCACCAGCTGGAGTGTCCGTACGAGGTCGCCCAGGTCCGCGTCGCACTGGGGCGAGCCGCCCAGCAGCTTGGAGACGAGCAGACCGCTGCGCTCGAGCTCGAAGCGGCGCGGTCGACGTTCTCCCGCCTTGGTGCCGGACCCGACGAGCTGCACGTCTCAGCCCTGGCCGCTCGCGCGACGGAGAACCCTCGGTCGTTGAGCGACCGGGAGGTCGAGGTTCTCCGGCTGGTCGCCCAGGGTCTGTCGAACCGCGAGATCGCCTCGGCTCTGGTGATCAGCGAGCACACCGTCCGTCGGCACCTCAGCAACGTCTTCCGCAAGATCGGCGTCAACTCCCGGTCCGGGGCCACGGCGTTCGCGTTCGAGCACGGCCTCGCTGGCTGAGCATCCCCGTGGTCCGTTCGGACCATCGCCCGGTCCGCACAAAGTGGCGCATGCGGTCGATGAGTGGGCACCACTTCCCTTCATACGTTCATCCCAGAACGTGACCCACCCACCATTGTCGAGAAGGGGATGACCATGACCACCACAGCAGTGAAGACCTACGAGGTCGGCGACGTCGTCGAGGACTTCGAGCTGCCCGACGTCGACGGGCACCAGGTCCGGTTCAGCGACGTCACCGGGACCTGGACCCTGTTGTACTTCATCACCACGTGGTGCCCGTACTGCACCGCGGAGGCGCCCTACCTCGAGTCGGAGCTGGTGGCGAAGTTCGCCGACCGCGGGCTCAAGCTCGTGGTGGTGGACGTCAAGGAGCCGGCCGCGCTCGCTCGCACCCTGCCCGAGCGCTTCGGATGGACCTCACCGTTCCTGGTGGACGAGACGGGGGACGTTTCGGAGCGGTTCGCGCCGCCCAAGGAGGGGCTGCCCCCCGAGGTGGCCATCATCAATGCCCACCTGCTGCTGGACGAGGACCGGGTCATCCGGTTCGCCGAGTACCTGAACATGGAGCGGTGCGACGTCCACGCGACCAGCGTCGCGGCCTCGATCGAGGCTCTGATCGGGGGTGTGAGCGATGAGCGAGCGTGAGGCCATGGTCGTCCGGACCGAGGCCACCCTGCTTGGGGATGTCGTCGAGGTGTTCCTCACCGTGGACCTGCCCGACGGCGCGCACGTCGAGCCGCACCAGCCAGCCGAGCCCTACCTCATCCCGACCGTGCTCGACGTCGACGATCTCGAGGACGTCTCGGTCCAGTACCCGTCCCCGGTCGTCAAGGACCTCGGCTGGAAGGACCTCCGTCTGACGGTGCTCGAGGGCAGGCTGGCGTTCCGCGTTCGTGGCCGGGTCAAGGTCGGGGCGGATCGAGTCGTCGGGACGCTGAGCTACCAGCCCTGCGTCGGCGGCGCCTGCCTGCCGCCGCGGACCGTCCGGTGGGAGTCGCCAGTGACGGGTACGACGGCGTACTCGCTGCTCGGCGCTCTCGCAGTCTGAACGCAGCGTGGACATCGGTTCTATGCGCATGATGGACACGTGCACGGAGTCCTGCTCGACCTCGACGGCGTCCTCTACACAGGTGACGAGCCCGTGCCCGGCGCCGCCGAGGTCGTGGACTGGCTCAGGCAGGAAGAGATCCCGTTCCGCTACCTCACCAACACCACGTCACGTCCGCGGCAGGCGATCGTCGACAGGCTGGCCGGCATGGGCATCACCGCCACGCCCGGGCAGATCCTCACACCCGCCGTCGCGGCGGGGGCGTGGTTGCGGCACCACGACATCTCGCATCCCGCACTCTTCGTGCCGGAGGCAACCGCGACAGAGTTCGCCGACCTGGGACCGGTCGTCGCTGAGGGCGCCGGCGCCGTGGTGGTCGGCGACCTGGGCCGGGAGTGGGACTTTGCGACGCTCAACCGCGCCTTCCGGCAGCTCATGAGCGAGGCACAGCCTCCGCTGCTCGCCCTCGGCCTGACCCGCTACTGGCGAGCCGACGACGGTCTGCGGCTGGACGCGGGGCCCTTCGTCCGGGCGCTGGAGTACGCCTCGGGCCGCAGCGCGGTCGTCCTGGGGAAGCCGGACGCTGCGTTCTACGACGCCGCGGTCAACGCCCTCGACCTCCAGCCCCAGCAGGTGGTCATGGTCGGCGACGACGTGCGCTCCGACGTGGGAGGGGCGCAGGCGGCCGGCCTGACCGGCGTACTCGTCCGGACCGGGAAGTTCGCGCCGTCCGATCTCTCAGGTGACGTCACCCCCGACGCGGTCCTCGACTCCATCGCGGACCTCCCCGAGTGGTGGACGGGGTCTCGCGCCCAAGCCTCCCGCGCGACCTCGCGGTGATGGGAGCAGCCGTGCTGCCGGTCATTGTGGAGTCACTGATCCTGGCGTCGGCCGGCCTGCTGTCCGTCGGCTCGATCACCATCGTGATTCTGCTCCTGATGTCCGAGCGGGGGTGGCTCAGCGGGCTGGCCTACATGACCGGCTACCTCAGTGCCTACTCGGTGATCGGGGCTGCGGCAGTCCTGGTGGGGTACCAGACCGCCGAGAGCTCGAGCTCCGCAGCGGAGATCACGTCGTCCGTGGTGCTGCTCCTGCTGGCGGCGCTGCTCCTCTGGATGGCGCAGCGGAACTGGCGCAGACGTCGGATGCCGCTGGAGCAGAGACCGCGCCTGTTCACGCTGGTCGACCAGATGACTCCGGTCAAGGCGCTCGCGCTCGGAGCAGCCGTGACCGTCGTCAACGTCAAGAACCTCGCCATCTTCCTGTCCGCGGTCTCGGTGGTGATCGTCAGCGGGCTGGCCGTCTCCGTGAAGCTGCTCATCGCCGGCCTCGACGCCGTGGTGTTCTCGGCCGCGGTCGTCATCCCGGTGCTGGTCTACCTGTCCTCGCCCGACAGGGCCAGGGAGCGACTGGGCAGGATTCAACAGGCTCTGCAGGAGCACCGCCGGCCGATCGGGATCTGGGTGCCGGTCGTCTTCGGTACGCTGTTCCTGGTTCAGGGCCTGAGAGGGTTGTCATGACGCCGCGGGATCGCCTGGTTCTCTCCCTTGGCGACGTGCGGGCCGGCGACTTGTCCCTGGTGGGCGGCAAAGGCGCCAACCTAGGTGAGCTCCTCCATCTCGGCATGCCGGTTCCTTCTGGTTTCTGCGTCACCACCGCAGCGTTCGAGACATTCGTGGCGACCCTCCACGGCATGGACGCCCTGTACGGTCTGCTCGACACGGTGAACGCGAACGACGTGGCAGCGGCTCGCGACGTGGGACAACAGGTGCGGCAGGCACTGCTGGGCCTCCCGGTCCCGCCGGACATCGCTCGGGCCGTCATCGACGAGTGGCGCGCGCAGGGCGAGGAGAGCTCGTACGCCGTCCGCTCCAGCGCCACAGCGGAGGACCTACCAGGCGCCTCGTTCGCGGGTCAGCAGGACACCTACCTCGGCATCCGCGGCGAGGGCGAGCTGATCAATGCCGTCAGACGCTGCTGGGTCTCGCTCTTCACCGACCGCGCCATCCTCTATCGCGTGCAGAGCGGCTTCTCGCACCGGGACGTACGCCTGGCCGTCGTGGTGCAGCAGATGGTCGCTGCAGAGGTGTCCGGTGTCCTCTTCACCGCCGATCCGGTGACCGGACATCGACCCACCCTCGCCATCGACGCGAGCTTCGGCCTGGGGGAGTCCCTGGTGGGCGGGCTGGTCACCCCGGACTCGTACCGGCTGGACAAGCGGAGTCGCAGCATCGTCGACCGGCAGATCGCGTACAAGGAGACGGCGATCCTGCCGCTCGAGCACGGAGGCACGCAGCGGGTGCAACTGCCGGAGAGCCAGCGCTCCCTCGCCACGCTTACCGACAGTCAGCTCCTGGAGCTGGCCGACCTCGGCATCCGGGCCGAGGCGCACTACGGCACCCCCCAGGACATGGAGTGGGCCATGGTCGGTGGTGAGGTGAGGGTGCTGCAGACGCGACCCATCACGTCGCTGTTCCCCATCGACGGTGTCGAGTCGCCGGACGACAGCCTGCACGTCTTCTTCAACATGGGCTACCAGCAGAACATGACCAGAGCGATGTCACCGCTGGGAATGTCCTGCATCCGCGCATTCGTTCCCTTCGGGCATGTCCACAACCAGGTCGAGAGCATCTACGTGCGCCCCAACGGAGGCCGGCTGTTCGCCGACCTGACCGTGCCGCTGCGCCATCCGGTAGGCCGTCGCGTAGTCCTGGGGGTGCTCTCTCAGTTCGACGCCCTGGCTCCGGAGTCGCTGCGACTCGCGATGGCGCGACCGGAGTTCAAGAAGCCACACGCCGTGGCGATGTCGCCCACTGCGGTTCGCACCATCGCCCACCTGCTGGTCCGCGTCCAGGAGGCCTTGTGGGTGCAGAATCCGTCCGGCATCGTCGCCGAGGTCGACGGTCTGGTGGAGCAGAACGTCCGGGACGTGAGGCGCCGGCTCGACGGCATGACCTCGCCGGAAGCGCAGATCAGGGCCGTGATCGACGTACTCCGGTTCCTCCATCTCGTCGTACTGCAGTGGGCGCCGCGTTTCGCGGCGGGCGCGGTTGCCCATCGTCTGCTGCTCAGGCTGGGTCGCGACTGGGCGGACCCTCAGGACCTGGCGGACTACAACGTGGGGTTGCCCGGCAACGTGGTCACCGAGATGACCTTGGCTCTGGCCGATGTCGCGGAGGCCGCCGCTCGCTCTCCGGAGCTGGTCGCCTGGTTCGACCACGTCGCCGACGACAGCCAGGCGTGGTTGGCGAAGGCGGCGACGATCGAAGGCAGCGGTCCCTTCCTCGAGCAGTGGAAGGGGTTCCTCCAGCGCTACGGCTGCCGCGGCTCGGCCGAGGTCGATATCAGCAAGCCGCGGTGGTACGAAGAACCGCTGCCGTTGCTCATGACGCTGGCCGGATACGTCCAGCAGGACCGCGGCAGCCATCGCCGTCACCAGGAGAGCTTGGAGAAGGCGGCCGGCGACGCGGCTCAACGGCTCGTGACCGACGCCGCTCGGGGGCCAGGAGGCGCGGCTCGCGCCCGACTGGTGCGACGACTGATCAGCGTCTCGCGGTCGGGCT